>DAIQQI010000094.1:0-10043 GCA_036786925.1 Steroidobacteraceae bacterium | reverse complement strand
CCGGGGCGCGAGCCGCGCAATGGCCGCCAGCACCTCGCGCGCGCCGGCACGCGGTGGATCGAGCAGCACGTGCGAATAACCGCCCTGCAACCAGCGCGCATCCGGGTCCGGCTGGGTGAGATCGGCGCTGAAGAAACTGCTGTCAGGCAGCCCATTGCGGGCCGCATTGGCGCGCGCCCGGGTCACCAGCCCCTCATCGCCCTCGACCCCGACCACCTCGGCGCCGCGGCGCGCCAGCGGCAGGCTGAAATTGCCGAGTCCGCAGAACAGGTCGAGCACCCGGTCCCCGGGGCCGGCGCCTAACAGATCGAGCGCCTGGTGTATCATCAGGGCGTTGAGCCCGCCGTTCACCTGCACAAAATCCAGTGGCTGGAATTCCAGCGTTACCGCGAACTCCTCGAGCCGGTAGTAGAGCGGCGCCCCGGCTTCGGCCAGTGGCGTGACCGTCTGCGGCCCGCCGGACTGCAACAGGAATTCGACCGCGTGGGTTTTCGCGAACTCAGCTAACAGCTCGCGGTCGGCAGTCGTGATCGGTTGCAGGATGCGCAGCACCAGGGCGGTCGCGTTGTCGGCAACCGCCACTTCAATCTGCGGCAGCTGCGCACGCACGGTCAGTTTTTCAATCAGTCGCGCCAGCGGCTCCAGCAGGCTGGCAACCGGCTCGGCGAGAATTTCGCAACGCGTCAGGTCCGCGATGTAGGGCTTGGAGCGCTCGCGGAATCCGACCAGCACCCGGCCTTTCTTGCCGACATCCTTGACGCCGAGCCGCGCTCGCCGCCGGTAATTCCACACCGGTCCGCTCAAGGGTGGCAACCATCGTTCCGGCTCGATTTGCGCAATCCGTTGCAGGTTCTCGCGCAGCTCCTGCTCCCTGGCGAGCAACTGGGCGGCCGGCGACAGGTGCTGCAACGCGCAGCCACCACAAATCCCGAAATGGCTGCAGCGCGGCGTGACCCGGTCACTGGAGCGGCTGACAATCTCGACCAGGTCGGCATAGTCGAACTGCTTCTGCGGCCGGCGCCGGCGAAAGCGCACCCGTTCGCCAGGCAGGGCGCCGGGCACGAACACCGTTTTGCCGGCGCGCACGACGCCTTCGGCGTCGTGGTTGAGCGCCGCGACCAGGCCCTCTTCCTCGGGCACCGCGTTCAATGCACCGCCTCGCGCCAGGCCGCCAGGAACTCGCGCCAATGCGGATCCGCGGACGCCGTCAGCCAGTCGCGTACCCGAGCGGTCTCGGCCTGGAACTGGCCGCGATCCAGGACACCGCGTAACAACTGATAACGCAGATACACCAGGTAGGTATTGAGCACATCGGTTTCGCAGTAGCGCCGCACCGCCACGGCCTCGCCGCTGCGCCACGCATCCCAGACCTGCGCGCCGGAAAACCCCAGCTTGCCCGGCAGACCTAACAGCACCGCCATGTCGGCGAGCGACGCCCGCGCCCGCCCCTGGTAAAACGACAACACGTCCATGAGATCGGTATGCCGCGCATGGTAGCGGTTGACATAGTTGTTCCAGCGAAACGCATTGTCGCTGTCACCCATTTCCCAGAACTGCGGCGCCTGTACGCTGTGCTTCAGCGCGCGATAGGTCAGCACCGGCAGATCAAACCCGGAGCCATTCCACGAGACCAGGTCCGGCCGGTAGCGCTCGATGCCGTCGAAAAAACGCTGCACCAGTTCTGCTTCGCCGGACTCCACCTCGCCCAGGCTCCAGACCTTGAGTTGGTCGGCGCTGCGCAGCGCGCAGGATATCGCGACGATGCGCTGCTGCTCGAGCGGCAGAAAGTCGCTGCCACCGGTCTGCTGGCGCCGCTGCGCCGCCATGGCCTTGGCAACTTCGGCGTCCGGCAGGTCGCCAAGGCCTAACAGATCCCGGCCGTAGGCGACATCCGGCACCGTCTCGATGTCAAATACCAGCACGTTCATGTGCGCTTCCTGCCTGTCCGCTTGTTGTTGGTCCGTTTCTTGCGGCGCGCCTTCTCCCGCAACGCAACCGTAACGAGCAATCCAGCCTCGTCGGTCAGTGTGACATGGCCGTCGCCGATGCCCAGGCGGCGGCGCACGCGTTCGCCACGGGGCGAATAGACGACCTCCGGCCGCCCCCAGGCGTTCTGCACCACGCCGACGTCACGTATCCAGACCCCGTGGCCAAATCCGGTGCCCATGGCCTTGACGATCGCTTCCTTGGCCGCGAACCGCAGCGCCAGAAAACGCTCCTTGCGCTTGGTACGTGTTAGCTGGGCAAGCTCGCCCGGCATCAGCAGGCGGGTCACGAAATGCTCACCGAACCGCCGGTACACGCCTGCCACCCGGCTGGCCTGCAGCACATCAACACCAATCCCGAAAATCACCGCAGCACCTGCCGGCGCACCGACCGGGCAACCGCCCGTGTACGGATTTCGTAGCCATCGAGACACTGATCCAGCGCAGCCCGCAGGATCCGGCCTGCGGCTGCCAGGCCTTCCGGGTCTTGCCAGTGACCGGCTGCGACCGCCAGCAGCGCCGCGCCGCTGAGCGAGTCTTGCTGCTCGCCCGGCTGCCCGCCCCGCTGCTGGCTGGGCGCGAACCCGACGCCCGCGGTAAACAGGTAGCGTTGCGTCGGCTCCAGCCCGGCGAAGTCGATCCCGTAGCCGCAGGCCTGCAGCAGCTGCATTTCGAATTCGCGCAGCACCGGCGCCTCCGGGCCCGGTTCACACAGCCGCTGCAGCGCCTGCGAGTACGCTTCGTACAAGGCTGGCTGCGCATCGAGGCGCTCGGTCAGCTTGAGCAGCAATTCACTCAGGTAGTAAGCCGACATCAGGGTTTCCGCGCGCGGCGTCGGTGCGGCGGCATCGGCCAGCTCGGCGCCGGTCAGCTGCGCAGCGTCGCCGCGGCCTAACAAAAACGACAGCAGCAGGCGCCGGAAAGGCTGCAGCACCGGGGCCAGCCGCGATTTCGGTCCGCGCACGCCGCGCGCGAACAGCGTCAGCCGGCCATGCTCGCGCGTGAAAACCTCGACGATCCTGCTGGTGTCGCGATACGGCCGGTGATGCAGCACATAGCCCTCGGCCAGTTGCACGCGCCGCGCCGCGCGGCTCATTCGAGACCCAGCGACTTCAGGGCGCGCGCGTCGTCGGCCCAGCCTTCCCGCACCTTGACCCAGAGCGTCAGGTGAAATCGCTCACCAGTCATGTGCACGAGTTCGCGACGCGCGGAGGTACCCACCTTCTTGAGACGCTCCCCGCCCTTGCCGATGACGATCGGTTTCTGCCCCTCACGATCCACCCAGATCACGGCCGATACCGCCCAGCGCTCGGGTTCGCGCTCCAGGGACTCGATTTCGACCGCGATGCCATACGGCAATTCCTGGTTCAGCATCAGCGTGAGTTTCTCGCGGATGATCTCCGCTATCCGGAAACGCAGATCGCGGTCCGTTAGCATTTCGGGCGGAAAGAGCGGCGGCGACAGCGGCAGGTGCCTGGCGATCGACGCAATCAGGGGTTCCAGGTTGTCGCCGTGGGCGGCGGATACCGGCACGATATCGACAAACTCGGCCTGCTTCGCCAGCTCCTCCATGAAGGGCAGCAGTTTGGAGCGCGGCTTGACCTGATCGACCTTGTTCACCACCGCGATCACCGGCCGGCCGGCAGCCAGCGCCCGCTGCAAGGCCAGCGCGTCATCCGGTGAATGCCGCAAAGCTTCGACCACCCACAGGACGACGTCGGCATCGATGGCCGCCGCGGAGGCCGAGCGGTTCATGGCCTTGTTGAGTGAGCGCTTTGCGCCCAGATGCAGGCCCGGGGTATCGACAAACGCGATCTGCAGTCCCGGCCGATGCAGCACACCTAACACCCGATGCCTGGTGGTCTGTGGCCGCGGCGTGACGATTGACAGCTTCTGCCCGATCAGCGAGTTCAGCAGCGTGGACTTGCCCACGTTGGGCCGGCCGATCAGCGCGGCGAATCCGGCGTGAATCTGCGGCTGATTGCTCATGTTGGGCTGCTCATGTTCGCCTGCCTGACTCGAGCTGCTCGAGCAATTTGGTGGCGGCCTGCTGCTCCGCGCGGCGCCGGCTTGTGCCCGCGCCCGCGGCACGACAGCCGCGGGTTTCAAGCGCGCATTCGACCACGAAACTCTGCTCGTGAGCCTCGCCCGACACGGATACGACGCGGTATTCCGGCAAGGGTTCAGCGTGCGCCTGCAGCCACTCCTGCAAGCGGGTCTTCGGGTCCTTGAGCGCCGCCGGATCGGGCAGTTGCTCGATGAGCGGCGCCACCAGCGGCAGGACCTGGGCGCGCGCCGCGTCCATGCCGCGATCGAGAAAAACCGCGCCGATCACGGCCTCCAGGGCATCGGCCAGGATGGATTGCCGGCGAAATCCTCCGGTCTTCAGTTCGCCGCCGCCCAATTGCAGCACATCGCCGATCCCGAGCCCCTGCGCCAGCTGCGCCAGGGGTTCCGCGCTCACGACGCGCGCCCGCAAGCGGCTCAGGTCGCCTTCGTCGGCCTCTGGAAAGCGCGCGTACAGGTGTTCGGCTACCAGCAGATTGAGGACCGCATCGCCGAGGAATTCGAGACGCTCGTTGTTAGTACTGGATGCGCTGCGGTGCGTCAGCGCCATGGTGAACAATTCGTCCCGCAACGGCGTGTAACCGAAGCGCGCAGCCAGCCAGTGCGACACTGGCCCGCGGGATGAATCCATCCGCTATTTGAACTCCACCGTCTTCTCGAATTCAAACAACAGCGACACGTTATAAAATAGCGGCACCACCTGCTCGTAGTTGGCATCAACCTGCCAGCCGCCTTCTTTGCGCGTGATCGCGAGATCTTCAATGTCCGGCTTGTCAATGTATTCCGTGACCCATTTGCGCGACAAATAGTCCTTCACCTGGTCCTTGGTGAGAGCACCGTTGCCAGCGTTGTCCTTGGCGAAATTGTCGAGCGCCCGGGTCACCGCCATGTAGTTGTTGAACGGCGTGATGCAGCGCATTGCGACGTAACCGAGAATGAAAATTGGCACCAGCAGGAAGACCCAACCGATAGCGGTAACGCCACGTTGCCGATGAGCTGTAAGCTGAGAATGCATGAACTGCTCCTAACAATCTGTCACTGAATTTTCTGGCCGAGCCGGTCCCACTGGATGCGCTTGCCGGGCCGATTGAAGTCTAGATTGAACCAGATTCTCGTCGCCTTGCCTACGAGGTACTCCTCACGCACGAAACCCCAGTAACGGCTGTCGAGGCTGTTGTCGCGGTTGTCGCCCAGCATCAGGTACTGGCCGGGCGGCACGACTATCTCCTCCGGCACCCGCATCATCGGGTCACGACCGGAGTCATGCGCATCCGCCTCGCCCGGCGCGAGACCCGGCTCGCACACGTAATTCGACGCCATCACCCGCCGGTTGCAGCCCGGCAGGCCCGGCGGCACATCATGCGAGCCCGCACTCAGGCAATGGAGCACCTGATGCTCCTCAGTACCCAGCTTTTCCAGCGCGCGCTGCATGCCGACATAACAACCATCGTTGAAGGTCTCGACATCGCGAAACGGCACCGGCTGACCGTTGATGATGAGTTGATCTGATCGCACGATGACGTGATCACCGGGCAATCCCACGACGCGCTTGATGAAGTTGACCCCGAGGTCCTCCGGAAACCGGAATACCGCGACGTCGCCGCGTTCCGGGCTGCCGACCTCGACGACCTTGCGATGGATGACCGGCAGCCGCATGCCGTATGCGTACTTGTTGACCAGGATGAAGTCCCCGTCCAGCAGCGTCGGCATCATCGAATCGGAGGGGATGCGATACGGTTCGAAAATAAACGAACGCAGGACCAGCAGGACCGCCGCCACGGGGAAGAAACTGCGGGCGTAGTCCAGTGTCGCCGGTTCCGGCGGCCAGGGCTGATCCGCCGCCAGGCCCTCGGGGCGCTCGGCCGGAAACAGGGCATGCCGGCCCCGGCGCAGCACAAAATGGTCGAACGCCCACACCAGGCCTGACACCGCGGTGACCGACACCAGCACGAAGCCGAAATCGGTGCGCTGACTGCGGAACAACTGCCACAGGATCGCGAGCACCGTAAACGGCAGCAACCCATAGGCGATTTTCAGCCACCAGGGATCGACCGATGCCCCGGGCGCGGCGCTGGCCAGGCGCCTGGCGCGCAGAAACCAGTCATCGACCACGCAGACGATGCCTAACGGCAAGGCCAGCAACGCGAGCCATGAAATAACCTGATTCAGCAAATCACTGTATGTGGGTGACATGGGTCCTACTTCTTGCCGATCTTCAGTACCGCCAAAAACGCTTCCTGGGGAATCTCGACCTGGCCAAGCTGCTTCATGCGTTTCTTGCCCTCTTTCTGCTTTTCCAGCAACTTGCGCTTGCGCGAAATGTCACCGCCATAACACTTCGCGAGCACGTTCTTGCGCAGTGCCTTGACCGTGGCGCGCGCAATCACATGCGTGCCGATCGCCGCCTGGATCGCAACTTCGAACATCTGCCGCGGGATCAATTCCTGCATCTTGTCGACCAGGTCGCGGCCGCGGTGATAGGCGTTGTCGCGATGAACGATGATACTGAGCGCGTCGACCTTGTCGCCATTGATCAGCATGTCGAGCTTGACCAGCGGCGCCGCCTGAAAATGGCTGAACTCGTAGTCAAATGATGCATAGCCGCGGCTCGAGGATTTCAGGCGGTCGAAGAAATCGAGCACCACCTCGGCGAGCGGCAATTCATATTGCAGCGCAACCTGGTTCGCCAGGTACTGCATCTTCTTCTGCACGCCGCGCTTTTCCTCGCACAGCTGCAGCACCGACCCGACATAGTCCGGCGGCACCAGGATGTTCGCCATGATGATCGGTTCGCGTATCTCGGCCACTTTGTTAGGTGGCGGCAGCTTGGCGGGATTGTCGACCAGCTGGCTGGTCCCGTCGGACAGCCCGACCTCGTACACCACCGTCGGCGCGCTGGTGACCAGTTCCAGCTGGTATTCGCGCTCCAGGCGTTCCTGCACGATGTCCATGTGCAGCAGCCCGAGAAACCCGCAACGAAAGCCAAAACCTAACGCAGTCGAAACCTCGGGCTCGTAATGCAGCGCCGAATCGTTGAGCTTGAGCTTGGCAAGCGCATCGCGAAACGACTCGTAGTCCTCGGAATTGATCGGGAACAGCCCGGCGAACACCCGCGGCTGGATCTGCTTGAATCCCGGCAGCGGCGCGGCACAGGGCCGGTTCTCGAGCGTGATCGTGTCGCCGACCGGCGCGCCGTAGATGTCCTTGATGCCGGCAATTGCGAAACCCACCTCGCCCGCAGCGAGTTCGCGCACCGCAACCGGCTTGGGTGTAAAGCGCCCGAGTTTATCGACCTGCCAGCTGCGGCCGGTCGACATGACCTGGATCTTGTCGCCGATCTTGATGCCGCCGTTGACTACCCGGACCAGTGACACCACGCCCACGTAGTTGTCGAACCAGGAGTCGACGATCAGCGCCTGCAGCGGACCCGTCGGGTCGCCTTTGGGCGGCGGAATGCGCGCCACCAGCGCCTCCAGCAACTGATCGACGTTCTCGCCGGTCTTGGCACTGACACGGCAGGCGTCCTGCGCGCCGATGCCGATGATCTCCTCGATCTCGCGCATGACCTTGGCCGGGTCCGCCGATGGCAGATCGATCTTGTTGATGACCGGCACGACTTCCAGGCCCTGCTCGATCGCCGTATAGCAATTCGCCACGCTCTGCGCTTCAACGCCCTGCGAGGCGTCGACGACTAACAACGCGCCCTCGCAGGCGGCCAGCGAGCGCGACACCTCGTAGGAGAAATCGACATGGCCGGGCGTGTCGATGAGATTCAGCTGGTAGCGCTGGCCATCTTTCGCGTCGTAGAACAGCGTGACGCTCTGTGCCTTGATGGTGATGCCGCGCTCACGCTCCAGGTCCATGGAATCTAACACCTGGGCCTGCATGTCGCGGTCCGCCAGGCCGCCGCACAGCTGGATCAGGCGATCAGCCAGCGTCGACTTGCCGTGATCGACGTGGGCGATGATGGAGAAATTGCGAATGCGTTGCACAGGCGGACCGAAGTTAAACGACCATTATAAACGGAACGCCATTTTTCGAGTCGGTAAGGCATGCGGGTCTCAGGATGGCAGGCGCTTCGCCAGCACCCGCCGCAACTCATCGGCCTGCAGGCGGCCATAACAAACCAGCGCGCCGTCCAGCAGCAGCGCCGGCACCTTGAGACCGTAGCGGCGCTGCAGCTCGGGGTCCGAATCGACGTCGACCAGCCGCACGGGCGGCAGCGCGACAACGCCCGACAAGGCGCTCAGCTCTGCCCGCATGACTTCGCACAGCTCGCAATCCTCGCGAGTCACCAGGGTGAGACCCATGCGGTGCTCTGTTGTTAGCGACGCGGCGCGGCCGAGGGCGCGAACGCCGGGACGCCGACCTGCGGCAAGGCCTGCCTGCCGGGACGCGTATCCGGCATGCGGCGCGACTCCATGCTGTCGGTTGTTTCCGCCCGTACCTGGCTCGCGAAAAAGCGCACCGTGGTCAGCGGCACTTCGCCGACCGCCGTGATCTGCACGCCCGAGCGCCGCAGGCTGTAGGCACTGGAAACACCCATCTGCCCGGAACTGGCCGGCGACTGCGAATCCGGATCCGACGTTTCGACAAAGACCGACACCGTCGCGAGGCCGTCCGAGAAAACCAGGTGCGTTGCCGGCTGGCTGGCGCCCGGCAGCAACTGGGTACTGCGCGTTGTTAGCTGAAAACCCGGCGGCAGCCGCATGACATTCCACAGCCGTTGCTCGCCGCCGGCCGGGGTCGCAGCGGCGGCGGCGCTGCCGGCCGCCAGCCCCGGCTGCGGCTCAGGCCGCAACCAGCGAAACGTATCGGCCGCTGCCGGCAGCTTGAAGGCATCATCGGCGATCCGCGCCGGCAGGCTCAGCCGCGCGAACACGATCTGTTCCAGCACCGCGCCATTGGCGTCGCACAGCTGGCTCTTGAGCGGCATGGCCGTGGCCTCATCGATCCACAGCCGGTAACCGAAACGAAATTCATCGCGCGGTTTGATTTCGATCACACGCGCATCGCGGCCCATCAGGCGCGCGCGGCCCGGCTGGGTCAGCTCGTAATTATCGCTGGCCGCGGCGCCGGCATCCGGCAATGCGCCTAACAACGAGCTGCTGCCTTTGCGCGGCTCGACCAGCACGGTGCGCTGGTCCGGCAGGTAACAGATCAACTCATCGCCCTTGCGAACGAACTCACGCCCGGAGCCGTCCAGCGACACCAGTCGTTCGCGCACCGCGCCATCGCTGACGCCATGCAGGATGCGCAGCGTTTCCACCCGCCCCTCGCGCACATGGAAAAACACGCCGTCGTAATTGCGCGTCGCAAGCGCCTCGTTCATGCGCTTGATCCAGGTCATCGGATTGGCATCGTCGGCAAACGCGGCACCCGCGGTCACCGCCTGCGCGCCGGCCCACGCCGGAGCCAGCAGCAACAGCACCGGCAGCAGACAATGTGAACGCAGCATGGGCATCAGCGTTTGTCTCCGTCAGGCTGAACGGCCGGCGTCTTCACCGATTTCGATGGCGCCGATTTCGATGGCGCCGGTGTCAATGGCAGGACTGACTCACTGGCGACCAGCGCGGAAAGCACGTTGCGTCGGTTGAGCGGCGCGGCATATTCGCTGTGCGCGACCACGTAGTTGGCAAACTGTCCGGCAGCCAGACCCGGCCCTGCAGTACGACCCGCCGCCGGTACCGTGTAGCGCACGGGTTCGCCGTTGCTGACGACGCGCGGCATCGCGCCCGCACTGCCCGCCGCACCGGCAGCCACCAGGCTCAGATTGTCACGCATCTCCGGCAGGTCCACGCCACCTAACACGACCTCGCCGGCGCTGGCATTCGTACCTGCCTGCGCCACCAGCGCGGCCCCGTTGTCGATAACGCGGGCCTGCAACCAGAAGATCGACAAGGCAGCAACGCCGGCCGCGACGCCAATGCCCACGACCGGCTGAGCCCAGCGCTCGAGCCGGGCGCGCATCGGAGCGGCCGGGTCCTGGCT
>DAIQQI010000093.1:0-10051 GCA_036786925.1 Steroidobacteraceae bacterium | reverse complement strand
AGCAAGGTGAAGATCGTAAATCGCGTGCTATTTGATTTACTAACAATTCTCAAGGACGAGCCGGCAGGAAAATATCTAGCTCTGCTGAGTGACGACTCACTTCCTCAAATGAGCGATGCGGTGCTCACGATGGTGCAGTTCGAGACTGCGCTTTGTGCCTTTAAGCATCGCTACAACCGCCGTGTCGAACACTTTGGCGCACATCGCTGGATCACCAAAGAGCTTATTGCGGAGTGGAACGAGGGTGAAGAAGGCGGCGTGGATGATGAGGACAATGAGGACGATGACGACTATCAGGATGATGAAGACGATGGAGATGTGGACGGAGACGAAAAGTCTACCTCCGCTCGCTCTGCTCCAGCTTTTCGCGCTTGATCTGCGCGAAGGCGATGCGGATGCAGTCCGGGTCGAACACGGTGAACGTCCCGATCGGGCCTTTGCCGCGGCTGTTGTCATAGGTATGCGGCTCGTTGACGAACTGCACAGCCGCGGCCTTGAGTCGTCGATACAGCGCGTCGAGGTCATTGGTCAGCAGCAGCATCGCGACGGCACCGCCTGCGGCGGTCGCCATGCACTTGCCACCGCGTTTCATGCCGGGCGCGTGGAAGAGTCCAATCGAGCCGCCCATCTTCTCGCCGCTACGCAGCGCGATGGCCCGGCCTTTCTTCGCTCCCGGAGCGAACGCCGCCAGTTGACCTGGCTCGGTGGCCACCACGTCGTACTCGACGGTGAACCCGAGCAGGTCACGGTAGAAACGCAGCGAAGCTTCTGGATCGACACTCGCGATCGTCGTGCGGCGGACCGGCGACAACTGCACATCCTGCGCGTGGACTGCGGTCGGCGCTGCGCCGAAGACCAACGTCCACGCGGCAAGCAGGGCGGTAGCTGCAGTCTTCTGCGGGAGCGACACGCCGGGTGATCGCCAATGATCCATGCGAGCCACGATCAAATGTCCGGCGCCACGTAGCCGCCGAACTCCCGCTCTAGGAAGCGCGCCATACAGAGGCCCGCGGCACCAGCCAGGAGTGACAGAAAATCACGGCTTGTCAACCCAGGTTCAATCATGGTGCAGCAATATTAGCGCAGCCTGCGGAAGGCCGTTCGCTCCAGCGATCGGCGAATAGCCGGTTTTGGCAAACGAATTGAGCGGCTGTCGGCCCAACCCCGCCAGTCGGCCTTTACAAATTGATCGCTCCAAAGCGGACTTTCCGTCACAGACCATTGACGACTGACCTGCGGGCCGCGCTCGCTGCATGCGCATGTTACGCGTCTTTGGCAGACTCTCGATTGACGTTAATTGACAAGAACAGAAACGTAATTACCGTCGGAATGATGAAGCCCTTTAGGTATGAGAGCGGATGCCTACCATCTAGGAAGCGAAACGGAAGCTCGAAGAACAGTGCCCAATAGTGTGTAGCGATAAGTGAGGAAATCCCGATCCACATTCCGAATAAAGCGAACCGTCGATTCATGGCGACCAGAAACAGACTGGCGATGATCAATATGCGAAGAAGAGATTGCACATGCACAAACATGGCGTGCGCATTGTGACTACTGCCGCCATACAGATCAGTGCCGGAGCCAAGATATAAGTCGTAGAGAGTGTATGAGTGGTAGAAAATTAGCAGGCCAGCTAGCGCTCCAATGATCAGTTGCCTGATTAGTAGAGATCTCCCAACGACTTGCATTGTCGCTTTGATTCCATGCATGGGCGGTTGCTCTGTGCGGCCTAACGCTTACTCATACGACCGAACGGTCGCGAATAAACAAAGTGAAAGTGTTTGACAGCATTGTTGTTCCTCCGTCAGCGATCGTTTAACTACACCACGTGGCGCGGACCCGGTCAAAAGTGGCTTCCCGCAAGCCGACGTTCGCAAGCGGCCGCTCAGGGTCAATGGCTGTCACACCGGGGAGTACCCGATTTCACGCTGGTGACGCAGCGCAAGAACCAGCACGACATCTTGCCGCTGCTCATAGCTATACAGCGCAACATATCCGCTCTTGCCATAGGAAATCAGGATCTCGCGTAGTCCTTCCTCGCATGGGCGGCCGACCAACGGGTGTCGTTCGAGAATCTCGATCCCGTCGCGAATTACGTTGATAGCTGCAGCAGCGGCTGCAGGGGCATCCTTGCCTAGAAAGTCCGCCAGTCGCACCAGGTCGGAAAACGCTTGTCGGGAGTAAACTACTTCTGCCACGTCAGCGCTTTCGGTCGGGTCGCGCGCCTGCCGCGGACGCGCGCCGCCACGTAGCGATGAACATCGGCTGCCGCGTAACCCTGGCCGCTCCTGAGTGCCTCGGCACGCGAAGCCACGGCATCGGCGACGAATCCGCGGCGCTGTTCGTCCAGCCTGGTCTGGCGCTCAATTGCGTCCAGCATGAATGCATGGGGCGACTGGTCAGCCGCTTTGGCCGCAGCCACGACCCGTCGCTTGAGGTCGGGCGCAATTTTCAACGTGGTCGCTACAGGGCTGGACATAATTTGCTCCGGGCATCAGGTGTTACTAAAGTAACACCACCGCAATTGCTGTTCAAGTGGATCGCCGCGAGGCGCGGCAAGCCCGTGCAGTAGCTCCCGATTCCGGTCACTGGCGACCGACGGCTCTGGGTCAATAACCGCCATTCGCATCGCCATCATAACGAGCGCAGCCAATTGACGATCGAGCAGACGGGTCGTGCCATGGAAGCGGTCCTAGCGCTTTGCTTGTATGCTCGCTGCTGCTCAACTTAAGTCGAGCCTGCTCTTGAGGAGCCGAAATTCGTGACTGTCGAACGCCCATCAGGCTCCAGCACCGTAGCTGCACCCACGTTGGTGCGAGGCATTACTCGCATCCACCTCATCGGGTTGCTGATCAACAATATTATCGGGGCGGGTATTCTCGGACTGCCGTCGAAGACCTTCGCGCTGGTGGGTTCGTACAGCCTGGTGACGTGGCTGCTGTGTGCCTGTCCGGTGATCGCAATAGCGCTGTGTCTTTCCGAAGTGAGTACGCGATTCAGGGACTCGGGCGGACCATACCTGTACGCGCGCGTCGCTTTCGGTCCCACGACAGCGTTTATCACGGGTTGGCTTCGACTGTTTTCCACGGTACTGGCCTATGCGACCGTGTGTAACCTGTTGCTCGGTTACCTTTCCTCGTTGCTGCCGGCGCTCGCAACCGGGCTGGGCCGATTCCTGGCCATTACGGTCATTACACTTGGGCTGGCGATCGTCCTCGGCAGAGGATTGCGGGAAACCGTCTGGGTGAACACTGCGCTAACCGCCTTGAAGCTTCTCTTACTGGTACTGTTTGTCCTGGTTGGAGCATTCTTCTTCGATTCCTCCAAGTTGCATTGGGCGCCCGTTCCGAGCGTACAAAACGTCGGCGCGGCCATCCTGCTGTCGATTTTCGCATTCTTCGGGTTCGAGGCCGGGTCGGTTGCCGGCGGCGAACTCGCCAATCCCGAGCGCGACCAGCCGATTGCGATCATGGTGAGCGTTGGTGTGACCACATCGTTGTACCTGCTCGTGCAACTGGTGTGCATCGGCACGCTCGATGCGTTAGCTACCTCGTCACGGCCCGTGGCCGATGCGGCGATCTCGATGATCGGTACGGTAGGCGGGATCGTCGTGACCGTGGGTGTCATTCCATTTTTGCTCGGCGCGATGTTGATCATTCTGATCGGCAGCAGCCGTACGTTATTTGCGATGGGAGAACAGGCCCAGATGCCGTTGCCGGCATCGTCCGTGCATCCCCGTTGGCGAACGCCACTGGTCGCGATTGTTGCAACTTCTACAGCCGCTTGGGTCGCCACCCTGGCCAGTTCATTCACCACGGCAATCACCATTGCGGTGGGTACCCGGGTCCTGACCTACATCGTTGTCTGTGCGGCGCTACCCATCTTGCGCCGGCGCACGGATGTCCCGGCTGCTCGATTCGTGTTGCCTGCTGGAGATGTCATCGCCGCTGTCGCAATCGTGGGTAGCATCGCGTTGCTGGCGGCAACGCAACTGCGCGAAGGCATCGCGCTGGTGTCGCTGGTGGCTATTGGATTGCTGGCGCAGAAAGTTCTGCGCCGGGATATCTGATCTACGAGCGTAGCGTCGTCAACTGACAGCTGCCGTTAGCCAATCGGTGGCCTGGCAGTTCGTGGCTACCGGTTGGATCGTTTGCCGCGCCGGTCGGAGTTCCTCCAGGTCGTCAATTGCGATTGGATAGGCGCGTCCGGAAATGCCTCGCGCAGCTCCGCCGTCACTTGCCGTCCGTCTTTGTTGTTGGCCACGACGCCAGTCAACCGAATTGTGCCGTCGTCAAGAACCACAGCATTGACAAAACGCCAACGCTTGGCATCGAGGAAGCGTCGCACTTCTTTGCGACGCCAGGTTGGCGACACGTGGGTAGCGTCCTTGACGCCCGCAACACCGGGCTGCGAACCAACCAATGCCAGGACGGCGGCGCGCTGCTCTGCGCTGTCGACAGGTCCGGATACCGAGGTGAGTGACCGCGGCCCAACCGATGCCGAGAATTGCCGCGGCCACCGCGCCTCGAGCGCAACCGAGACGCGGCTCGCGATAGCATCGGGCGATGGCTCGATGGCGACCGCATCGATCACCGACTTGAACTGCGTCTTGCGTCGCGCCATGGCCAACAAAGCGTCGTGCAGCGCAGGGCCTGCCACATTGCCGGACAGTCGCAGATTCCAATGAGCATCCAGCGCCGCCACGACCTGTGGCGCCCCCATTCGAGCAATTTCCGCGCGCAGCGTTTGCACCGCGTCGTTTCGCAACGCGCGTGGCCTGAAATACGCCAGGTACATCGCGGCACTAATTAGAGCAATGCCGGCCACGGACAGCCCGACGAACTTCCAACGCCGGCGGCCCGGCAAGACAAGAACAGGGAGTTCCGCGGTTATGTCCTCGTCCGGAGGCGACGACGCTTCCGGCGGCAACTGGCATCGCGCGCAGACCGAAACGTTAGGCGGAATTTCGTTCAGGCAGTTTTGGCAAATCATAGGACAGTTCAGCAGGATACCTGCGCGCTGAATCTGAGGATACAGCGTGTCTGAAAAATAAGCGAAAACGGCGCAAGCGGGACATCGTCAAGGCTCAGCGGACGAATGCCCGTGCGCAGCGGCTATGTCCGCGCGATGAATAGGCCGGCGGTCGATCGCGTCCGATAGTCTGAGTATCTGGCTTGTTGGGGGCTGACTTGAGTGGACTGTTCATGTTCACAAGACTACTCACACCACAGTGCCGAACAAAGCACCTACTCCTGCCGTCATACCCATGGCGAGCGCACCCCAGAATGTGACTCGCCACGCGCCTAACAATGCACCCGCGCCGCCGACACGGGCGGCAATTGCGCCCAATGCGGCCAAAAAAAACAACGAAGCGCCACTTACCCAGAAAATGAGGCCGGGGCCGGGCGCAAGCGCAGTCACGCCAAGCGGCAACACGGCGCCGACTGAAAAACTTGCGGCAGAAGCCAATGCCGCCTGAATCGGTCTTGCAGTGAGCACTTCCGAAATGCCGAGTTCGTCGCGCGCATGCGCACCAACGGCGTCATGCGCCATCAGTTGCTCTGCTACCTGATCGGCCAGCGCCGAATCCAGCCCCCGACGCGCATAGATCATCGACAACTCGCGCCGTTCCACCGCCGGGTCCACCTCTAATTCCTTGCGCTCGCGCTTGAGATCCGCCATTTCGGTATCCGCTTGCGAATACACCGAGACATACTCGCCCGCAGCCATCGACATCGCGCCTGCCACGAGCCCGGCAACGCCGGTCAAAAGAATGTTGCTCTGTGTAGCATGTGCCGCCGCGACACCCACGACCAGGCTGGCTGTCGAGACGATTCCATCGTTGGCGCCGAGCACCGCTGCGCGTAACCACCCAATGCGAGCGGTTCGATGCCTTTCAGCGTGTCGGCGCAACTACACGCCTCGGCCTTTGATCACACGAAGCAAAACGACGACGATGGCAACAACCAAGAGCAGATGGATGAACCCGCCCAACGTATACGACGTGACCAAACCGAGGACCCAGAGAACGAGCAGAATTACTGCAATGGTTTCGAGCATGGCGGCACCCCTATCTGAATAATCTTGGAGATTCCAATTCCATCGACTCACATCCCACGGATACTGTAGCTATGGTCGCCAATGTTCTTTAGCGTACATATACCTAACTGCATGAATCCCACTATGTTGGGAACCGAACAGAAGGTACTGGTGATCCACTTGCATACTTTAAAATTCAGTGGTGGAGGATTCGGAAATAGCCACTCAAGTCGAGCTGCCGTCGCACATCGCCGTTAGGCAAAAAATCGGATTTGGTCTGCGATTTTTGCGTAAGTACGGTTGGCGTCTCGTGTTGTGGTTTTTCTGCCTGCTCCTTCCGTTATGGGGGTTCGTCGCTCTGGTCGGCGAACTGCACGAGAAGGAATTGTTCCCGTTCGATGCACCCTTGTTGAACATGTTGCATGCAGTGGCAACGCCGACGCTGGATCGCTTTTTCGTCCTGGTGTCCCGGGTGGGCAGTCTGTGGGGAGTGGTGCTGCTGGACTTGATCGTGCTGCTGTCGCTCGTTGCGCGCAGGCGATTTCACGACTGCCTGTTCTTTGGCATCGCCGTGTCCGGATCGGCCCTGCTGAATATAATCGCGAAAAACTATTTCGCGCGCTCGCGCCCCGGCCTGTGGCTGTCATTCACGCCAGAGACCACCTACAGCTTTCCAAGCGGCCACGCCATGAGCTCTGCCACACTCGGCACGGCCCTGATCATCTTGTGCTGGGCGACTCGCTGGCGCTGGCCGGCGACGGTCGCCAGTCTCGTTTTCGTGCTTCTGGTCGGGCTGTCGCGTGTCTATTTGGGTGTGCACTATCCATCCGACATTCTCGCGGGATGGAGTGTGGCGATCGCATGGGTGTTTGGAATGTACATGTTGGTGGATCAAAAGGCGCCGACTAATGTGTGCTAGCAGACAGACAGCGCGCCTCGGCACCCGCCAACCTTCAGACATTATGACGGAACTCCTGCAACAGATCGACCCCGATTGCTATCGCTCCGCGCAATTGCTCATCGTGCGCAATGAGCTCGCGCGAATACGTCGGGGGAATTCGGCATCGACCAGTGCTGTGGTACCGGGCGAAATTGCCGCTGGTACGTACGGCCCGTATCAGTCGACCACGCGACCTGTGATCGTTGACTCCTTTACCCGAGCCTTTGATATTGCCGACTGAGGGGTCGCAGGTTGCTCCGCTGATGCTAACGCACTGGAACGCAGTTTTGCGCGCACAGTCAGACACTCGCGCCCCTGCCTGTCGGCCTCGAGCACAGGCATGCGGCGGCGCGCCATTCAATTTTGCGTTAGGCCTTCGCGCAATTGTCTGAGTTGTCCGCGAAGAGCGAAGCACCAGATCATCCATGGCTGTTCTTTGCTCTCATCTACGGGCTCAGCGCTCCCTTCTGGATCCTGAGCACACAGATTAAAAATTCGGGACTCCCCGACAACCTTCCGGCGACCGACATTGGCGCGGCACTTACACCCGTCATCGCTGCTGCAATTTTGCGATATCGCGAGGCTGGCGCGAGGGGCGCGCGCGAACTGTTTCGTCGTATCTTCGACTACCGTCGCATCAAGAACAGGCGTTGGCTTCTCGCCGCGGTCATCATCTTTCCGCTGCTATACCTGGTCACGTATTTCACGATGCGAGTATTGGCATACCCCGTTTCAACCCTGTGGAATCCTTCGCCCGCACTCGTTGCTGTCTTCTTGCTCTTCTTCGTGGCGGCTACCGCTGAAGAGCTCGGCTACTCTGCGTATGAGGCCGATGCACTCCAGAGACGCATGACTGCACTCAATGCCGCACTCGTGATGGGCTTGTTTTGGGCGCTCTGGCATCTGCCTTCGATGATTGTCATGGGGCAATCAACTGAACTCATTCTGTGGGGGCTTGGTGCCACGGTCGCGTTCCGTATTCTCAGTGTTTGGATCTATAACAACGCCGGCGCATCGGTGTTCGCCGTCATATTGATGCATGCCATCGTCAATACATCCAGAACCGGCTACCCGGGAGGGCGCAGCGGCTATGAACTCGGTGACGGTTCAGTTGCCTACCCAGTCATCATCGTGTTCACGGTCATTGTCGTTGCCCTGTGGAGGCCATCCACACTCGCCAACTTTCTCGGCCGCAAGAGCATCGAGACCAATGCCTAACATCAATGCAGGCTTCAACGCTCGGGCGCGGGAGCGCAGACGCGGTCGTGGGCCCTCACTGCCCACGCCACACCGGAGCGCGCTTCTCGATGAATGCCTCGATGCCTTCCTGCGCATCGCGCTTGGCAAGGTTGCTCACCATGACTTCGGCGGCGTAGGTATAGGCCTTGGCGAGGGGGAGTTCCGCTTGGGCGTAGAAGGCCTCTTTGCCGATCGCCAGGGTCAGCGGCGACTTGGCCGCAATTTTCGCAGCGAGCGCCGCGGTCCGCTGCGCCAGTTCGGCCTCGGGCGACACATCATTGATCAGCCCGAAACGGATCGCCGCGTCCGCATTGATCAGCTCGCCCGTTAGCAGCATGTGCATCGCGGCCTTGCGGCCGACATTGCGCGACAAGGCCACCATGGGCGTGGAGCAAAAGAGCCCGATGTTGACCCCCGGTGTGGCAAAACGCGCGCTGTCCGCAGCGACCGCGAGGTCACAACTCGCGACCAGCTGGCAGCCAGCTGCCGTCGCGACGCCGTGTACCTCGGCGATGACCGGCTTGGGGAGGCTAACAATGGACAGCATCACTGACGCGCATTCGGCAAACAATTTCCCGGTATAGGCATGGCTGAAGTTCTCAGCGCGCATCTCCTTCAGATCATGGCCGGCGCAAAAAGCCGGTCCTGCGCCGGCCAATACCACGACGCGCACCGTCGGATCAGCCGCGGCGTTTCGCAGCTCGGCCGACAGCGCGAGCAGCATGCCAAGTGACAGTGCGTTTCTTGACTCCGGGCGGTTCAAGGTCAGGGTCAAAACGCCGCCGGTGCTGGAACGTAAGATGAATGCAGTCTCTGCCATGGCCATGCCCGCCTCGCTATCTGTTACGTCTGAACCAGAATATCAGGCCGGCACCCGGGCGATGACCTCGAGCACAGTTGGCATGACTGCAAAGGCTCCTGGCTGCGTCTCTGCGGTCTTCCACGCCGCAACCGTTGCGGCGGCTTCCGCGGGCGTTAGGTAGCCCAGCGATACCAGGCGCTCGGTGCCAGTGTGTACAAAGGCCGCCGGCCATTTCCAGAAATCATCGGTCGGTCGCGGCGTTTCCTGGTGCGGCTGCAGCGACTCGATACTGAACCCGTGCTCTGACAACCACCGCGGAAGCAGCAGCGCAACGTCGGGCTCGCCACCGTCTGCACGCCAGCTCGCCATGACCCGGGACACGAAATGCTCGTGCGCAGCTGATCTCGGCGCGAGCCGCCACGCACGATAGTCAACGTACTCATGAAAGATCGCAACGCCGCCTGGTTTCAGTGCGCGCCGTAATTTCGCAATGATCAGGGACGGATTGCTCGCAAATGACAGCACCCAGCGGCACCAGCTCGCATCGGCGATCGACGTTCCCAGATCGGTTTCGAGCAAGTCCGCCTCATGAACCGTAATCTGCGTCATGCCCCGGGCTTGCGCGGCGGCTCTTGCTGCGGCCGCAAACTGTCCAGACCGTTCAACGGCGATGACAGCGCCTGTCGGTCCGACCAGGTCCGCAAGATCGATCGACGCATAGCCGGGCCCCGCGCCGACATCCAGAACGGTGTGACCGGCGCCGATACCGGCGCGGCGCCAGGCTCGCATCGCGTGTTGCTGCCATACGCGGTGCTGCAGCCCCAGGCGTGCGATTTCCGCGTCGTGCGTTCCCAGTACGTAATCGCGATCTTCCATGCGAGCAACGATAGGCGTACAAAGGCGCCTGTACCAGCCATTTTTTTGCGCCGGATTGCCTGGTGCAGTGCCATGGCTCGGGCGCATACAGGAGAACCATTATGCGCATTCTCAGCGTTTTGGTTGTGGCTGCTCTGTTAGGTGCGATGCCTGCG
>DAIQQI010000383.1:0-3058 GCA_036786925.1 Steroidobacteraceae bacterium | reverse complement strand
CCCCAGACATTGGCCGCCGAGGACGGGCGCGTGGAAAAGTCCGCCAGCGTCAGTTGCGCGAGAAAATCCACACTTCGGCAGGGAAACTGCCCGGCCAATCCCGCCTGGCAGGTCGCGGGCGCAGCGCCCTTGCCCTGCAGCGCGGACGGCGTGGAATTATCATAAATGCCGCTCTCGGCATTCTCACGGCTGGCAGCCCAGGTGAAGCCCTGCTTGGCCATCGCGAGCCGGTAACGTGGCTCGATACCTAACAAGACGGTGCGATTGGCAGCAGCATCCTGGATTTCGTATTCGGTCGCGGCGCTGTAGCCGCCGGCAGCCTTGCGGCCCCCGAACAAGAACTGCTCCGGCGCCAGGTCGCCGACGGAATAAATACCTGCCGCCACGCGAACGGTGTTACCGGGCGCGGCCTGGCTCAAGGCATATTGAATGCTCGAACAAGGCAGGTCGTGGTTTAGACAGGCCGTGTTGTTGACGCCGCCGGATTCCACATAACGCAAGCCCTGGCTTTCGTCGTGCGATGCCGATGCGGCAGCCGCCAGGACCAGCAGCGGGACGTGCTTCCAGCCCAATCTCATGCTCATGCGCTAACGATACCCCCGCGCCTGCAGGTTGAACAGCGTTGCATAGCGGCCGTTCATGTCTAACAACTCGGCGTGGGTCCCGTATTCAACCACGGCGCCTTCATCGAGCACGGCAATCTGGTCGGCCATGCGCACGGTCGAAAAGCGGTGCGAAATCAGGATGGTCATCCGGTCACGGGCCAGCTGCCGGAAATGCTCGAATACATCCGCTTCCGCCTGCGCATCCATGGCCGCGGTCGGTTCATCGAGCACCAGCACGTCGGCGCGGGTGCGCATGAAGGCGCGGGCGAGCGCGATTTTCTGCCACTGGCCGCCCGACAGCTCGCGGCCGTCCTTGAACCACTTGCCGAGCTGGGTGCGGTACGCCTGCGGCAGGTCCTCGATGAATTTATCCGCCTGGCCCTTGACCGCTGCGCTGCGCCAGCGCTGCTCGTCCTCGAAATGCAACTCGTCCCCGGCGCCGACATTTTCACCGACCAGCATCTGGTAGCGCGCAAAGTCCTGGAAGATGACGCCGACCCGCGTGCGCAGCGCGTCCGCGTCCCACTGCTGCAGGTCCAGCCCATCCAGCAGGACGCGCCCGCTCGTCGGCGAGTACAGCCGGGTCAGCAACTTGATCAGCGTGGTCTTGCCCGAGCCATTCTCACCCACCAGCGCAAGACTCGATCCTGGCCTGAGATGCAGCGACACGTTGCGCAGCGCCGGACGCGCCTCGCCCGGGTAGCTGAAACTGACATTCTCGAAACGCACGCCGTCACCGGGGTTTGGCCCCTGCACGAGACGTCCGTGCGGCATGACCACCGGCGTTTCCAGGTAGTCGTAGAGCGTCGACAGGTAGAGATTGTCCTCGTACATGCCGCCGACCGCCGACAACACCGCAGACACCGCGCTCTGCCCCTGCCGAAACAGCATCAGGTACATGGTCATGGCGCCCAGGGTGATGGCGCCGGCCACGGCGGTGACCGCGATCCATGCATAGGCGCCGTACAGCGCCAGCGTCGCCACCAGGCCGAGCAGGAAACCCCAGACATCGCGGCGGATCGTCAGCGCGCGATCCTCGAGGTACAGCTTGTCATAGATGGCGCGATAACGACCTAACAAACGCGGCCCTAGACCGTAGAGCTTGACTTCCTTGGCATAGTCTTCGCGCGCAATCAGCGTTTCCAGATAGATCTGCATGCGCGTTTCCGGCGCGCGCCACTTGAAGAGACGAAAGGCATCGCCCGAGAACTTGGTTTCGGCGATGAACGCCGGCAGGCCCGCGGCGAACAGCACCACCACGGTCCAGGGCGAGAATTTCACCAGCAAGGCGCCGAAGCTGACCAGCGATATGGCGTTCTGCGCCAGACCGTAGGTGCGCATGACCAGCGACAGCGGCCGGCTCGAGGCCTCGCGACGGGCGCGCGTCAGCTTGTCGTAGAACTCCGAGTCTTCAAACTGCGCAAGATCGAGGGTCAGCGCCTTGTCGAGAATCATCACGTTGACGCGCTGACCGAGCTGCGCGCGCAGCAGCGACTGGCAGAACGACAGGCCGCGCTGCGCGGCGGCGATGGCGGCAACCAGCAGGCCTTCCACGACGACCCAGCGGATGACCGTGTCGGTGTCGGACCCGCCGGTGCGAATCGCGCTAACAACCGAGTCGACGATGTGCGCTCCAACCCAGGCGACGGCCGCCGGCAGGGCGCCGGCGATCAGCGTCAATACCCCGAGCGCGATGGTCAGCGCCCGGCTCGTGGTCCAGACCAGTTCCAGGGCACGGCGGCTGAAGCGGAAAACGTTGACGATGGAGCGCAGGTCCAGCGATATGCCGCCGGAGGGAGATTTCAAGGGAGGATGCATGCGGGCTGTGATCATGACGGCGCGCCGCCGGAAATCAAGTGCTGCCCGCAGCCAAATTCGCGCCACCTAACAGGATGGGCGCGCCGATTGCACTTCAGGCGGCAAAAGGGCAGCATTGGCACTCGAATGGGCGCCCGGCAACTCGGCCTGCCGGGCTCGATTTTCCGGCTGCGGCCCTCGGCTAACCGAATCAGTCTGCGGAGCTTCGCTGATGCCGAGTGCGCCCGAGTTGACGTTCCTGCAGTCCTTATCGCCGCGTTACTGGCCCAGCTGGCTCGGGATCGGCATCCTGCGCATCGTTGAATTCCTGCCCTACCGGGCGGTCATGGCCGTGGGCCGGGGACTGGGCTTCCTGGCCCGGGGCCTGGTCCCGAAGTACCGGCGCATTGCGCGCCGCAACCTCGAGCTCTGCTTTCCCGGGCTGACCACGGCAAAGCGCGAGGCCCTGCTCAGGCAGCAATTCAGCGCCTTGGGACGGGCCGTGTGTGAATCTGCGATGACCTGGTGGAGCTCCGATCAGCGCATCCGCCGCCTGTCGAGCATCGAGGGGCTGCAACATCTCGATCAGGCCCTGCAGGCCGGCCATGGCGTCATCCTGCTAACAGCCCATTTCACGACGCTGGAGATCAGCGCGC
>DAIQQI010000382.1:0-3064 GCA_036786925.1 Steroidobacteraceae bacterium | reverse complement strand
CGCCGACCATGTCGATCGGCACACCCGCCGCCTGCAGCGCCCGGACCACGCCGATATGCGCAAAGCCGCGCGCCCCGCCGCCCGACATGACAACGCCGACCGCCCGGCCCGTCAGCAGGCGCGCAATGCGCGCCACGTCGCGCTCGGCGCGCACGTGATGATGCGGCAAGCCGGGGTGCGCCGCGCACCAGCGCGCCGCGGCGCCGGCCAGGATGGAATCGGTATGCTGCAACACCAGCTCCGCGCGTTGCGACGCGGAACTGGCATTGCGGGTGTCCACGATCGCCGCGAACGGACCGGCCTCGCGCTCGGCCCGGGCTAACAGCAAGAGCGTGTCGGCCTGGCGTACGCACAGCTTGCTCCACGGCGTCGCAGTCGGGTCGGCGACATAGACGACATAGTCGTTCGCCGATTCGATGCGGTAGAACCAGTGGCTCGTGTGATCGGCGCCACGCACGCTCCAGACGAGTTCGGTGCGCCCGAATTGTTGCAGGCAATTGACCAGCTCGATTGCAAAGCTCGCGACATCGACGTCAATGCTCTGCGGCACCAGCGTAAACGTGCGCGGACCCTGCATGGTGCGCCGTGGCGCGTCCGCATTGGTCTCGAGCCGGATCACGATGAGCTGCAGCATGCGCATCATCGCATCGGGATAATTCCTGAAGACCCGGTCAAATGCTTCCCGCGACAGCCGGCCGAGCTCGGTATCGCGCAACGCAATCACGTTGTCGGTGCGCGAGCTGCCACTGATCAGGCCGATTTCGCCGACGGTCTCGCCGGCGCTTATCCGTGCAACGAACCGCCGTCGGTTGGAACTTGATTGCGGCGCATACGTGCCGAGACCGCCGGATAACACCAGGTACATGGCGTCTGACGCTTCGCCCGCGAGGTACAACGGAGCACCACCCGGCAGCGACAACCAGTGCAGCTCCGCCGCAATGGCGTTGATGATCTCGACGTTCAGGCCTTCGAAAAACTTGAGCCGCGCAAGCGTCAGCCGGATGTCGCTGCGCGCGATGACTGACTCTTCAGGGACGTCGCCTTCCATAGACACGAATCCTAATCCTTGTCCACCCCGGAGACGCCGCGCTAATGCGCGATCTGTCACACTCACAACATGAGCGACGTCACAAACAGCGAGCGCCCCAAGGGCAAATCGCTGCAACCCCTCAAGGCCCTGGTCCCGTACCTGATGCCCTACCGCGGGATCATGGTGGCCGCGGCCGTGGCACTGCTGCTGGCCTCCGGCGCGATGCTGGCGCTGCCGGTCGCGCTCAAGGGCCTGATCGACACCGGCATGAAAGCCGGCAGCGAGGGCACGATCGACAGCTATTTCATAGCGTTTCTCGGCGTGGCCGTGCTGTTCGGCGTGTTTGCGGCGCTGCGCTTCTACCTGGTCACCTGGCTCGGCGAGCGCGTGGTAGCTGACATTCGCGATCGCGTTTACCGCCGCGTCATCCGCATGGACCCGACGTTTTTTGAAGTGACCCGCACCGGCGAAGTGCTGTCACGCCTGACCACCGACACCACGCTGGTGCAATCGATCGCCGGTGTCGGCCTTTCCATCACGCTGCGCTCGGTGGTGAACCTGGTCGGTTCGCTGGCTTTGTTAGCCTATACGAACGCTCGCTTGTTAGGCTTCACGGTCATCGGACTGGTGATCGTGATCGTGCCGGTGCTGGTGCTGGGTCGCAGGCTGCGCAAGCTGTCGCGCAAGTCGCAGGACCGGATTGCGGACACCAGCGGCCTGGCCGGCGAGACGCTGAACGCGATCCAGACGGTGCAGGCATTCACCCTCGAGGAATTGCACAGCAAGCGCTACCAGGAAGCGGTCGAAGAGTCTTTCAAGGTCGCGGTCGCGCGCACCCGGGTGCGCGCCTGGCTGACAGCGCTCGCGACCATGCTGATCTTCGGCGCAATCACGGTGGTGCTGTGGTTCGGCGCCCGCCAGGTGCTGGCCGGCCACATGAGTTCGGGACAGCTGGGCCAGTTCCTGCTGTTAGCTGTCTACTGCGGTACCGCCGCGGCCTCGCTCAGCGAGATGTGGAGCGAGGTGCAGCGTGCGGCCGGCGCCATGGAACGGCTGGTCGAGCTGGAACATGCGGAACCGAAGATCGTGGCGCCCGCCGCGCCGCGCGCATTTCCGGAGCGCAGCGCAACGCAAGCGCTGGGCAGAATCGAATTCGACCATGTCAGCTTCCGCTATCCGTCGCGGCCGGACACTGCGGCACTGACTGATTTTTCGCTGGTGATCGAGCCCGGCGAGCCTGCCCTCGTGTCGGCGTGGGCGGACGAGGGCATTCATCCCGCCGCAGTCATCCACCCCGGCGCGATCATTGGCGAGGGCACGGCCGTGGGACCGTACGCCACGATCGGACCGCGCGTGACGATCGGCAACCATTGCCGCATCGGTGCCTCCACCGTCATTGACGTCTGTACCGAAATCGGCGACCACACCGAGATCTTCCCGCTGGCGTCTATTGGGCTGGCGCCGCAGGACCTCAAGTACAAGGGCGAACCAACGCGCCTGACGATTGGCTCGCACAACGTCTTTCGCGAGTTCGTCACGATTCACCGCGGCACTGCGGGCGGCGGTGGCATCACCACGATCGGGGACAGCAATCTGTTCATGGCGTATGCGCACGTGGCGCACGACTGTCACGTGGGCAGCCACACGATTTTCGGGAACGGCGCCACACTGGGCGGCCACGTCACGGTCGAGGATTACGTGACCATCAGTGCCTTTTCCGGGGTCCATCAGTTCTGCCGTCTCGGCAAGTTCGCGTTCATCGGCGGCTACACCGTGGTCACGCGCAACGCGTTGCCGTACGCGAAGACGGTTGGCAACCGCGCCCGCATTTATGGTTTGAACAATGCCGAAAGCGGAGAGCTGATCGAATTTGAGCAAACCGGGTTGAAAGGCATTGTGCTGAATCTTGAAGCAGACAATGTCGGCGCTGTTTTACTCGGGGATTATTTTGAAATAAAAGAGGGGGATGTTGTTAAACGTACCCGCCGCATTGCCTCCATCGAAGTTGGCGAAGGCCTACTTGGCCGCGTGATC
>DAIQQI010000092.1:0-10165 GCA_036786925.1 Steroidobacteraceae bacterium | reverse complement strand
GTCAGTCCAGTGATGCTGGAAGAAACCCTGGTTATCGATGTAGGCCTGCCACTGATTCTTGTTAGGCTCGCCGATCAGTGACTTATCGCCGGACGCGCCGCGCCAGCCGGCCAGAAATCCAACGCCCGGCGAGCGTTCATAGCGGGCGATGAAATCCTCGTAGCCGCGAAACTTCGCATGGCCGCTGTCGTCCATGAATGCCGGGAACCTGAGCCGCCCCGCCAGCTCGACCAGCACGTCCTGCCACGGACGCACGTCGCGATCCGGCTTCAGGATCGGATGCCGGATCGCATCGGCGGCCATGTCGGGCTCGGAAATCGGGCGGTCCAGCAGCGAGATCGCATCGAAGCGTTCCAGGAAAGTCGTATCCGGCAGCACCAGGTCGGCAAAGCGCACGGTCTCGGAATCGAAGGCGTCGACCACGACGATGAATGGGATCTTGTAGCTGCCATCGGCGTGTTGCGCGCGCAGCATGTCCTGCGTCTGCGCCGTGTTCATCGATGAATTCCACGCCATGTTCGCCATGAAGATCAGCAGCGTGTCGATCGGGTACGGATCGCCGCGCACCGCGTTGTGGATCACGCTGTGAATCGCGCCGTGCGCTGCCAGTGGCGCGGACCACGAGTACGCGTGATCGATGCGCAGCGGCTGTCCGGCGGCGTCCACGGCCAGGTCTTCCGGGCGCGTGGGATAGCCGAGCGGCGCCCGCGTCAGCGGCGTATCCGGCTTGCCAAAGTTCGCGGCATCGTTGGCCGGCAGCACCGGCCAGGGGATCTGCCGCGGAAACGGCGCCTTGGCGCGGAAATTTCCTGGACCTTCCAGCGCACCTAACAAAATCTGCAGCAGGTGCAGCGCCCGGCAGGTCTGGAAACCGTTGGAGTGCGCCGAGATGCCGCGCATCGCAAACATCGCGACCGGCCGGCCGCGCACCGTGTCGTGCCGGCGCCCGTGGATGTCGGTCCAGGCGATCGGCAACTCGATGACCTGCTCGAACGCCACCGTGGCCATTTCCAGCGCCAGGCGCTCGATGTCGACGGCGGAGACGCCACAACGCTCCGCCACCGCTGCCGGTGAATACTCGTCGGCGCTGTAACGCTCGGCGAGCAGCGACATCACGGTGCGGCAACGCCTGCCGGATATTTCGTAGTCACCGAACAGCGCTGGCTGCACGCCGGCGGTCGCCGGCTTCGCGATGCCATCGGTCTGGTCCAGCACCAGCAGGCGCCCTTCCGCGCTGCGCAACAGCAGGCCGTGCTCCGCGGTCCCCGGCTGATCGATCACCAGGCAGGGTGCGTTGGTCTGCTGCACCAGGAACTCGGCGTCGAACAGCTCGCGGCGCAGTAATACATGCACCATCGCCAGAGCTAACAAACCATCGGTGCCGGGCCGGATCGGCACCCATTCATCGGCGATGGCCGAATAGCCGGTGCGCACCGGATTGATCGACACGAACTTGGCGCCGCGCGACTTGAGCTTGTCGAGGCCGATCTTGATCGGATTGCTGGAGTGATCCTCGGCCACGCCCCACAGCATGAAATACTTGGCGCGATCCCAGTCCGGCGCGCCGAATTCCCAGAACGAATAACCGATGGTGTACAGACCCGCGGCCGCCATGTTGACCGAGCAGAACCCGCCATGTGCCGCCCAGTTCGGCGTGCCGAACTGCTGCGCCCACAGGCTCGACAGCGCCTGCATCTGGTCGCGGCCGGTAAAAAAGGCCAGCTTGCGCGGGTCGGACGAACGGATACGCTGCAGCCGCTCCGTTAGCAAGTCGAGCGCCTGCTCCCAGCTGATCGCATCGAAGATGCCGGCGCCGCGCGGCGTGCCGGGGCGGCGCAGCAGCGGATTGCGCAGCTTGGCAGGCGAATTCTGCTTCATGATGCCGGCGCTGCCCTTGGCGCAGAGCACACCGCGGTTCACCGGGTGGTCCGGATTCCCCTGGATAAACCGGACCTGATCGCCTTCCAGCGTGACCTTGATGCCGCAGCGGCAGGCGCACATGTAACAGGTCGTGAATTCGACGCGTTGACGTGCAGGGTCGTCAGTGACTATTGGCGGTGGATCCTGGCGCAGGGGCGTGGACATGGCAGCACTCTACCGCGGCCCGGGGCGCGCCCGCGTCAAATCCACGCGTTTGTCCGCGCTTCCAGTTCGAGCAGCTTTTGTTTACGCCACAGACCCGAGCTGAAGCCGCCCAGGCTGCCGTCGGAATTCACGACCCGATGACAGGGAACGATGATGGGAATGTGATTGCGGCCGTTGGCCATGCCGACCGCGCGCATCGCCTGCGGCTGGCCAATGTTGCGCGCGATATCCCCGTAGGAGCAGGTGGCGCCGTAGGGAATTTCTGTCAGCGCCTGCCAGACCCGGGACTGAAACAGCGTGCCTGGTTGCCGCAGCGGCAAGTCAAACTGGCGGCGCGTGCCGGCGAAATATTCGGTCAATTGCTGGCGCGCCAGCGCCAGCACCGCATTTTCCCCGGGCTGGATATCCGCAGCGAATGTTTGCGACAACCGGGCCAGTTGCTGCTCACGCTGCTGTTCGTCGAGGAATTCCAGGAAACAAAGAGCATCGCCCTGCGCGCCGAGCAGCAGCGGCCCGACGACCGAATCCATTTCCATGACAGCGACTTTGCCGGCCATGCGCCAGTGTAGCGACCGACACAGATCGAAGACAAATGAATTGCCCGGCATGCATCGGGTATGCTCAGCGCCCGCAGACCCTGACACGATGCAAAACGCCATATCCATCGCCGGTATCACCAAGACCTACGCGTCCGGTCATCGCGCGCTGCAGCCGATTAACCTGGATATTCACAAGGGCGAGATCTTCGCGCTGCTGGGGCCAAACGGCGCCGGCAAGACCACGCTGATCAACATCATTTGCGGCATTGTCACGGCGTCGACCGGCCAGGTGCTGGTCGATGGCGCGGACAACCGCCGGGACTATCGCGTGGCGCGCGCCAGAATCGGCCTGGTCCCGCAGGAACTGCATACCGACCAGTTCGAGACCGTGTGCGCCACCGTCAGCTTCAGCCGCGGCCTGTTCGGCAAGGCGAAGAATCCCGCCTACATCGACAAGGTCCTGCAGGACCTGTCGCTGTGGGACAAGCGCGACACCAAGATGCAGGAGCTCTCGGGCGGCATGAAGCGCCGCGTGATGATCGCCAAGGCACTGGCGCACGAACCGGACATCCTGTTCCTGGATGAGCCCACGGCCGGCGTCGACGTGGAATTGCGCCGCGACCTCTGGGGCCTGGTACGGCGGCTGCGCGACCAGGGCGTCACCATCATCCTGACCACGCATTACATCGAGGAAGCCGAGGAAATGGCGGATCGCGTCGGCGTCATCCACCGCGGTGAGCTGATCCTGGTCGAAGACAAGACCACGCTGATGACCAAGCTGGGGCGCAAGACGCTGACGCTGCGCCTCTCCAAGCCGCTCAACAGCCTGCTCGCCGAGCTAACAGACTGGCCGCTCACGCTGAGGTCCGAGGGCTTCGAAATCCGCTATGAGTTCGATGCCAAGGCGGACCACACCGGCATACCCGCGTTGATGCGGCGCCTCGATGAGCTCGGCATCGTGGTCAAGGACCTGCACACCGACGAAAGCTCGCTGGAGGATATTTTCGTCGGCCTGGTGAGCGAACGCAAAGGCGCCTGACATGACATTCAACTATCACGCGGTTGCCGCGATCTACCAATTTGAGCTCGCCCGTTTCCTGCGCACCGCGCTTTCGAGCCTCGCCACGCCGGTCATCACGACCTCGCTGTACTTCATCGTCTTCGGTTCCGCGATCGGCTCGCGCATGTCTGACGTCGGCGGCGTGCCGTATGCGGCTTTCATCGTGCCCGGCCTCATGATGCTGTCGCTGTTTACCGAGAGCATATTCAACGCATCGTTCGGCATCTTCATGCCGAAGTGGTCCGGCACCATCTACGAGCTGCTGTCGGCGCCGGTCTCGGCGCTCGAGACGGTGTTAGCCTATGTCGGCGCCGCCGCCACGAAATCGCTGATTCTCGGCACGGTGATCTTCCTGACTGCGAATCTGTTCGTCGACATTCACATCCTGCATCCGGTGTGGATGGTGGCCTTCCTGGTGATGATCGCCGCCACGTTCTGCCTGTTTGGCTTCATCCTCGGCGTCTGGGCGAAGAACTGGGAGCAGCTGCAGATCGTGCCGATGCTGGTGATCATGCCGCTGACCTTCCTCGGCGGCGCGTTTTATTCCATCGACATGCTGCCGCCGCTGTGGCGCACGCTGACGCTGTTCAACCCTATCGTCTACCTGATCAGCGGCTTCCGCTGGAGCTTCTATGGCCAGGGCGATGTTTCCATCGGCGTCAGCCTGCTGGCGACGCTGGGATTTTTTACGTTGTGCCTGGTCGTGGTCAGCGTGATCTTCCGCACCGGGTACCGGCTGAAAAGTTAGCTAGCGGCTGCCGACAGGGTGCTGCGCACCGCCACGAAGTGGCAGCTGACGCCGGCCAGCACCATGACGTGCCATATCGCATGCGTGAAACGCCGGCTTTTCCACACATAGAACGGCACACCCAGCGTGTAGAAAAGACCGCCCGCGACGATCCAGCTGAACGTCTCGGCGCTGAGTGCCGCCATCAGTGGCTTGATGGCTGCCAGCCCCGCCCAGCCCATCGCGAGATACGCCGCCGTCGAAAGCCTGGGATAGCGAAAGCCGACCAGCACCTTGGCGGCGATGCCGAGTGCAGCGATGCTCCACAGCACGCCAAACAGGCTCCAGCCCCACACGCCACCTAACACGCCGACCGCGAACGGTGTGTAGGTGCCGGCGATCAGCAGGAAGATCGCTGAATGATCCAGCTGGCGCCAGCGCAGCCGGGCGACGGGCTCGGTGCGGGAGTGATAGATCGTCGAGGTCGCGAACACCAGGATCGCGCTGAGGCCGAAGACAGCAAAACCCAATACACGCCAGCCGCTCGCACTAACAGCGGCCTGTGACGGCAGCCAGAACGTGGCGATGACAGCCGCGATCAGCCCTGCGCCATGAATGGCGACATGCAGCCGCTCCTCCAGCGGCGTGTAAACCGAGATCAATCGGCGACCTCGGTCCCGGAACGAAGATTGGGCAGCATCAGCGCCAGCGCCGCCGATACCAGCAACAGCGGCGCGATCGCGATCGTCAGCGCCCATTGCCAGCCTAACGCCGCCACGGCGATCGGCACCACCATCGGGTAAACGGCAAAACCGATGCTGAGCGGCGCTGAACCGCAGACCGCGAACGCCGTGGTCCGGATGCGCGTTGGATACAACTCGGTCAGCAAGGTCGCGATGACACCATTGACGCCGTAGAAAAAACTGGTGGTGATCGCGAACATCAGCTTGTCCTGCCACGGTGCGTCCGGCAGCCACAGCAGGCCCACCAGCGTCACTGCACCGATTGCAAGCCACAGCGCCGTGGTATTCCGGCGCGTCATCTTGTATTCGCCGACGTAGGCCGCAGCCAGGTAGCCAAAGGCCGCAACTCCGTTAGACAGTCCCACCAGCCACGCGGCGTCGGACGGCGTGTAGCCGCGCGCCTGGTTGAAATAGGTCGGGAAGAAGAACGCCGTGCCCGCATACGCACAACCATAAGCCAAGAACATCAGGCTGCAGAAGATCGATGTGCGTCGAAACGGTGGCGTGAACAATTCGGCCATACGGCCATGCCTCACGACCGGCTCACCCCTGACCTCCGCCTGATGCACGAGCGCAAAGTGGCGGCTTTCCGGCAGCTTCCAGCCAAGCAGGAAAGCCAGAGGAATCACTGCGAAACCGTACAGAAACAACGGCCGCCAACCTCCCGATGCTAACAGAGGAGCAGCGAGCAGGGAGGCCAGGAACCAGCCGAGCGGATAGCCGATTTGCAGGGCGCCGATCAGGAGGCCCCGATGGCGCGGCAACGCGGCCTCAGCGACAAACGCGGCCGTGACGGACGCGAGCCCGCCACTCAAGCCAAATGCCAGTGCACGCCACAACGTGAGCATCTCGAGCGATTGCGCCGTTGCCTGCAGGCCAACAAACAATGCAGAAGTCGCCAGCAACACCACCAGCATCGTGCGGCGGCCGAAGCGATCAGCGGCGCAGCCGGCCAGTGACACGAGCACCGCGGCGACCGTGAACGAAATGGCAAGGATCAGGCCGATCGCATCCAGACCGACATTGAAGTCGCGCATGATATCCGGAATGGCGTAACCGAACAGCGACTGGTCGAAGTTGCTGAAGGTCCAGGCAATCATGCAGATCGCAATGATGGTCCAGCGCTCCCGGGTAGGCGTCTCGATGTGATGAATCCCGACCGGAACCTCGTTAGCCATCGATAGCTCTCCCACGCGTCTCGGGCAGGTAGAAAACCGTCACGGTGATCGCAATGATCGTCGCGATGATCGGATACCAGAGACCGAAGTAAATGTCGCCGCTCGCGATGGTCATCGCATAGGCAGCCGCTGGCAGGAAGCCGCCGACCCAGCCGGTGCCGATGTGATACGGCAGCGACAGCGCGGTGTAGCGAATACGCGTTGGAAACAGCTCGACCAGGCAGGCCGCCTGGGGGCCATAGAGCGCGGTCGCCCCGATGACTAACAACATCAGTATCAGGAATACGCCCGGCAGGTTGACCTGCGCGGGATCCGCCTGCGCCGGGTAACCCGCTTCGCGCAACATGCCTTTGACGCGCGTGCTGACATCGATTTTCAACGCCTGGAACGACGCGGCGTCGAGCGCCCGGCCGTCCGGCGCGACTAACACGGCGGCACCGACGCGCACGGTCGCGAGTGATCCCGCCGACCCGGAAATATTCGCGTACGGCGTACCGGCGCTGGCCAGGATGCTCTTGACGATGTCGCAGGAAGAACGGAATTGCGTCTTGCCGACCGGATCGAACTGCACCGCGCAACTGGCGGGATCGGCGAGCACCGTGACCGGCGACTGCGCGGTCGCAGCGGCGAGCGCGGGGTTGGCCGCCTGCGTGACCCAGTGAAATGCCGGATAGATCGACGCGGCTGCGACGATCATGCCGAACAGCATCACGCGCTTGCGGCCAATGCGATCCGACAGCCAGCCGAAAAACAGGTATAGCGGCGCCGAGACCATGACCAGCGCAATCATCAGCGCATTCACGGTGCTGGGCGCGACCTTGAGAATGCGTTCCAGAAAGAACTGGCTGTAGAAAAACGTCGTGTACCAGATCGCGCCCTGCGCCACCATCATCGAGAACAGCGCGATCAGCACGACGCGCAGGTTGCGCCATTCGCCGAAGGACTCGCGGTACGGTGCGCCGGAGCGCATGCCCGAATCGCGCAGGCGCTGGAACATCGGGCTCTCCTGCAGCTTGAGCCGGATCCAGATCGACAGGCCTAACAAGATCGCGGACACCAGGAACGGGATGCGCCAGCCCCAATCGGCGAAATTGTCCTCGCCGACCGCGAGCCGCACCAGCAGCGTGACCAGCAACGCGCCGGCGAGACCGAAAGCAGCGGCGGGTCCCATCCAGCTGGTCAGGTAGCCGCGCCGATGCAGCGGCGCATGTTCGGCGATGTATATCGCCGCCCCGCCCCATTCACCGCCGAGCGCCAGCCCCTGGATCACGCGCAGCAGCACGAACAGGGTCGGTGCGAGCACGCCGGCCTGCGCGTAGGTCGGCAGCAGGCCGATCGCAATGGTCGCCACGCCCATCATCGAAATCGTGATCAGGAAGGTGCTCTTGCGACCGATCCGGTCGCCCATGCGACCGAAAATCAGCGCGCCGAGCGGCCGGAAGGCAAACCCGGCCGCGAATGCGCCGAGCGCGAAAATGTACGAGGCCGCTTCGTTGAGGTCGGCGAAGAAAGTCCGCGCGATGATCGACGACAGCGGCACAAAGATGAAGAAGTCGTACCACTCGAACGCGGTACCCGCAGCCGATGCCGACACCACCAGACGGAGGCGCTTCGCATCCGCCGAATCTGATTCCACAGCCATCGTTCCCCCGAGCATTACCTGCCGCGGAGAATACTATGCCCGAATCTCTGGCCTCAAAGCGTTTTCAGGCTGACTACGGACCGACGATGAGGTCCGCAATCCTCAGGTTCTGCTCGATGCGGCTGCGACCCTGCTGGTCGCGCGCCTCGAACCGGACCGTCGGCCCTCCCGCCGCCTGCCAGTCAAGTGTCAACAGGCCGAAGTTGGGCTCGGCGAGCACGCTGCCGACCCGCAGCGCGTTAGGTGTCGGCGTCGCCCACACCTCCGTCAGGCCGCTGGAGGTGAAGTCCCAGAGCGGATACGGTGCATTGAGATCCAGGTGCGAGACTTCCGCATAGTGCATGTCGCCGCTGATGCAGAACAGTCCGTTGGCGCGGTGGCGCCGGATCGCCTGCAACAATCGCTGCTGCTCGGCGGCAAAGTTGCTCCAGCCTTCCCAACCGGGAAAATCCGCGACTACCTGCACGCTGGATGCGAGAACCCGGACATCCGCCGGTTGTGCGAGTTGCTGTTCCAGCCAGCGCCACTGCGCCCGACCTAACATCGTGGCCGACAGATCCGGATTGCGCTCGTAGGGACCCGGGACGCCGGACGGATCGTTCTCGAAAAGCTTCGCCCAGGTCTTGTACGGCATGCCGCCCAACTGGCGCCGTCGCAGCGGCGTGCGATTGAACCGCGTGTCGGGGATGATGACCTGCAGGCGCTTGCCTCCAGCCTCAAACATGACCGCGTCATAGATGCCATCGCGCGTACGCCGTAATGAATCGGCCCGCTCATTCCAGAAGTCGCAGAAGATCTGGCGCGAGATTTCCTTCATCGGGAAGTCGCCACCGGCATCGTCTTCGCCGAAGTCATGGTCGTCCCAGACCGCGAGCACCGGCGTGCGCTCGCACACGCGGCGGAAGCCGGGCTGCGCTGCCAGCTGCGCATACTTGGCGCGCATGACCGCGGGATCGCGCGTGTCGGCGTAAATGTTGTCGCCCAGCAGAATAAGAAGTTCCGGATCGGCCGCGAGCACCGCGTCCCAGATCGGCTGCGGCTTGTCCTGATCGGCACAGGAACCGAAGGCAATGCGCGACGGCAGCCGGTTGAGCACGGGTTGGCGTGCGGAACTCATGACCCGGGCCGGCCCCGGCGCCGCGTCACTGTCGAGCAGCGCCAGTGTGCCTGCGGCCCCTGCCATCCCTAACAACCTGCGTCGAGTCGTGCCTGCCATTTGCGTACAATGTCACTGCTCAAGTTGCATCGTCAATGGAGACTTGGATATGAGTAGCCCGATCCGCCCACCGTTTACCGCCGAAACGGCCGCCCAGAAGGCGCGCATGGCTGAAGATGCCTGGAACTCGCGCGATCCGGCCCGTGTCGCGCTGGCCTACAGCGTCGACAGCCGCTGGCGCAACCGCGCCGAATTCATCACCGGCCGCGCCGAGATCGAGGCCTTCCTGGCCCGCAAGTGGCACCGGGAACTCGACTACCGTCTCATCAAGGAAGTCTGGGCGCATCGCGAGAACCGCATCGCCGTCCGCTTCGCCTACGAATGGCACGACGATTCCGGGCACTGGTTTAGATCCTACGGCAACGAGAACTGGGAGTTCGACGACCAGGGCCTGATGCGCATGCGCTACGCCAGCATCAATGACCTGCCGATCACCGAGGCCGAACGCAAGTACCGCTGGCCGTTAGGCCGGCGCCCCGACGATCATCCGGGCCTGAGTGCGCTGGGTCTCTGACAATACCCAGGTCCTAAGGGCAGGCGATCGGCGCGCGGGCAGTGCCCTGCGGCACCTGGCGCAGCTGCGAGACGTCGTAGCCGGCATCAGCGACCTGTTTGCGCAGGCGGCAGTAGTCCGCCTCCGGCAGCGTCGGCGTGCGCGCCATGATCCAGACATATTTGCGCGCGTTATGGCCGACGATGGTTTCGCGGTAGGCGTCATCGACATGCACGATGCGGTAGTCGGCCTTCACGGGCCACACGAAACGCATGCCCCACACGGCGTTACTAACGCGATCGACAACGAAACCGCGCGGCCGGTAGGTCTTGCGTGGCCCGTCGAAGCCATCCTTGTTGAACGTGAACGTGGTGGCGATCGAACCATCCGCATCGAGTCGATAGCTCTCGACCGCGTTGTACGCGCCCTTCTCGATGAAGGTCGGGATGTTAGCAATGACGTACCAGTCGCCCATGAAGCGC
>DAIQQI010000091.1:0-10183 GCA_036786925.1 Steroidobacteraceae bacterium | reverse complement strand
CTGGCACCGCTTGCCAGTTGAGGCCGAGCTGATCGAACAGAAACGCCGTGATATCGGCGCTGAGCGCGACGGTTTCGTCGAGCGAACTGCCGATGCCATGTCCCGACTTCGACGAAGTCCGCAGGAACACCGGGCGCTTGGTGCCGCTCGCCTGCAGTGCCGCCGCAAACTTTCGTGAATTCAGCGGGTTGACGCGCCCGTCGTTATCGCCGGCACTGAGGAAAATCGCCGGGTACTGCTGCCCGGCCTTGACATGATGCAGCGGTGAATAGGCGAACAAGGCGCGGAATTGCTCCGCGTTTTTGACAGAGCCGAATTCCTGCGTGTTGAACACGCCGTTAGGGTCGAGCTCGTATCGCAACATGTCGTAGATGCCGACCTCGGCGACCACGGCGCGCGCCAGCGAGGGATGCTGGGTCAGCACGGCGCCCATCAGCAATCCGCCATTGGATCCTCCCTGCAGCGCCAGAAGATCAGTCCGCGTGTATTTCGCGGCTACGAGGTAGCTTGCGGCTGCCGCAAAATCGTCGAACACATTCTGCTTGCGCGTCAGCATGCCCTGGCTATGCCAGCGTTCACCGTATTCCGCGCCGCCCCGGATGTTAGCGATCGCCAGGGCGCCGCCGCCCTTGAGAAACAGGTACCAGTCCGAACTGACAAAGCCCGGCGTCATGCTGATGCCATAGCCGCCATAACCATAGAGCAGCAGCGGCGAGGAACCATCCGCGACAAAGCCCTTGCGCGTGACTACGGAAATAGGCACCCGCGTTCCATCCTTGGAGCGTGCAAATACCCGGCGGACCTCAAAACCGGAAAGATCCATCGGCGAACGCACCTGCAGCGGCGTCTCGACGCTGCGGCCGGTGCTGGCCTGCCACAGCATGCTGCGCGACGGCCGCAGATAACTGCGCACGCGATACAGGAGATCGCCGCCCGGCATGGCCTCCAGCGATATCGATGCCGAGATCGGGGGAGTCTCGAGCACCGCCGGCGATTCGCCGTTAGGGCCGAAGCTCCTGATGACGGTCGGGCCGCCATCGATCGCTGTTACGAAGATGCGCTGACCGCTCAGTACAATCGCGCGGTTGTTAGCTTCGGTAACCAGTGCCTGCGCACCTTCGGCGACGAGGGTGACCGCGGCCGCCTGGTAGGGCGGCCGCAGCCTGACCAGCTTACCGTTAGGTGCATCCTTGACCGAGATGCCGAAGACGGTGCCGTCGCTCGCAAGCGCCGCGGATTTTATTTTCGCGGCGTAACCCGCGATGCGTTTTGCGCCGGTCCTGGACAAAATGAAATGCTGCCACTCGCCGCCGTCGCCGAGCTGTACCGACGCGAGTGCGGAGGAATACCCGTAGCGGTTGTCGAGGAAGATCTCGGCAGTGCGGGGCAATCCGTCCTGAGTTGCCAGCACCAGCGGATCGTCCGAGCTCTTTTTGCCGAGCTCGTGGTAATAGGCTTGCTGGTTGAAATGACGCTCCGCTTCCGGCGCCTGTTCGCCGGGAAAGCGCGTGTACCAGAAGCCATCCGACGTTGCGTTCCAGGCAACGCTGCCACCGGCAGTTGGGTACTGGACATGAGCGATCGGTGTGCCAATTTCACTACCAGTATCGGCATCGTAGACATGCAAGGTTCCATCCTCGCTGCCGTTCAACGACAAACTAACAGCCACGCGTTTGCCATCCGGCGACGGCTCAAACCAGTCGATGGCCACGCTGCCGTCGGCGGCGAGCTGATTGGGATCCAGGATGACCTTTCGAGTACTCGCTTCGCCCGATAGCGCCAGCGTCACCAATTGCGGCTGCTGCGCGCCCGGATTGAAAGTAAACGCAAACATCTTCCCACCCGCCTGCCGGATGGACGCGTCATAGGTCGCGGTCGCCTTTTCGATGCGCAGCAGCTCTGCGGCGATTGCGGCTCGGCCCGGAAGACCATCGAAGTACTTTCGCGTCTGGGCATTCTGGCCAGCGACCCACTCCCTGACGTCCGGCGCGTTGCCGTCTTCGAGCCAGCGATAAGGATCACTGACCACGACGCCATGATAGGTATCGCGTGCCACGGGATGCTCTGCGGCGGCGGCGAGCGTGCCCGCCAATGCGAGGACATAAAGGCCAGATAACATGTTTTTCATAGTTGCTTATCCACTCGATTTCAGCGGCACGGTTTCCTGTACCCAGTTATCCGACGTACGCCGCGCGGGACAGGGGATGGCGATCGCATGATCGCCGAGCCGCGCATGGAGCGCCTTGACGTCGATTTTCCAGCCTGCCGCATCCCATTTCCTGAGCCACTCGCGGTAGTGCGCGATCGCGGTGTCGCCCGGCACCAGCACCTCTTTCGTGTTGCTGTCGGGCGTGCGCACCGGATTCAAATTCTCGACCACCGCCATGTCTTCCCTGACGACCTGCCGCGTCACGTCCTCCATGCGCTTCTCGTGCTCGTCGCCTAACAACCAGTTGCGCATGCTGACCAGGTACAGCCGCGTGTGCGATTCATCGACCGGCGCCTCGAACAGGTACTGGTGAAATGCATTGGTGGCGGTCAGGTCGATATAGGTGACCAGCTGGTTCGGACCCTGATGCCAGGAACCGGCGGCGCCGAGGCGCGGGCCCTGGCGCACGTTCGCCAGCGCCGTGTCTTCGTTCTTGGTGCCGCCGAACTTGATGTAGTGCTTGCTGCCCCAGGGAATTTCCTCCATCGGCAGCGGCGTGCGCTGCTGCTCCGGTGACAGCGAAGGCTGTCCCTGTGCGGTGTGCACGAACTCGTTGTGAATCGGGTCGAGCCCGTTCTCCATCGAGCGTTCGTAGTACGCATTTAGATCAAACACGAACGTCTGTGCGCGCCATTGCGCCGTACCGAATTCCTGGATGTCGTACAGCGGCGGCCGCTCCGCTTCCGCCAGATCGCCGAGAAAGGCAAACACGATCCCGTATTTTTCCTGCACCGGATAGCTGTCGACTTTCGCGCGCGCCGGCAGTTTCGCATCCGCGCCCAGCGATGGGATCTTGGTGCAGCGGCCGTCGCCGCCGTATTCCCAGCCGTGATAGGGGCAGGCGACCGAGTCACCCTTGACCTTGCCGAGCCCGAGCGCGCCGCCGCGATGCACGCAGGTGTCCGACAGCACATGCGCCTTGCCCGCGGAATCGCGGAACGCGACGAACGGCAGGCACAAGACCTTGACGCGCAGCGGCTTGGCCGCGGTGACTTCGGAAGCCAGGGCAATGGGGTACCAGAAATTAATGTACATGCCTATTTTTCCGTCCGTGAGGTCGCGTCAATAAATGCATCGAGGTCGCGCTTCATCTGTGCGCGTGAATCTTTTTCCAGATACATCATGTGGCCGGCCATGTAGTACTTCATGTCGATGCGCTTCTGCACCTCGGCCGGCGCGCTGAGATGCGACAGCATGTATTCCGCGCCGAAAAACGGCGTCGCGAGGTCCATCATGCCGTTTAGCACCAGCACGCGCAGTGACGGGTTGAGTACCAGCGCAGCGCCGAGATCGGGGTTGGTATTGACGATCGCCTGCGTCCCGTTAGGCCTCTTGTGCGTCATCTTCCACTTCTCGCCGATGGCGTAGTGCGTGCCCCAATAGGTCTTGTCGGCGCCGAATTTCAGCTCGCCGTGATAGTAGTCGAGGAATGTTGCCGTGAACGCGCCGGTGATGCTGCTGGCCTGGGGATCGTAGGCCGCATCGCGCGCGAGCGGGTCCGGCGTCAGGCCGAGGAAACGCGTATCGAGACGCCCGACCGTCATGCCGGCCGTGCGCTTGAATTCCTGCGTGAACATGCCTACATGCACGCGCAGCTTCGCGGTCCTGATGTAGTCGACGGAGAGGCCGGTGTACTCATGCAACTTGTTAGCAACGGCGTCGAACTCCGCGGGCTGGATGGCATCGCCTTTCATCAGCGCGGTGGTAAACGGGCCCATGGCGAACGCACGTACTTCCTGCAGCAACGGCTCGAGTGCGCGCTGCGGGCCGGGCAGCAGCTTGTGATACCAGGCGGTGACGGTATACGTCGGCAGTTCGAGCGCATACGGCCGATCGGCATCGGTGTCGTCCAGCGCGCCGATATCGGTTGCCACTGAAACCAGGATGACGCCGTTGAACATCATGTTGCGCTTGTCCTGCAACTGCTCGACGATGGCCGCGCCGCGCGTGGTGCCGTAACTCTCGCCTAACAAATACTTGGGCGAATTCCAGCGCTGGTTATCGGAGACATACTGCGCGATGAAGCGCACGAATGAATCGATGTCGGGATCGACGCCGAAAAAGTCATCGTCCTTGCTGTCGCCGGCGGCATGGCTGAGACCTGTGCCGACCGGATCGATCAGTACCAGGTCGGATTTGTCGATCAGGCCGAAGGCGTTGTCGACCAGCTTGTAGGGCGCGGGCGGGGTCGGTGCTGCGTCCACGACTTCAACCCGTCTCGGTCCAAGAATGCCGACGTGCAGCCACATCGACGATGAACCCGGGCCGCCATTGAATGCAAAGGTGATCGGACGTGGCGCGCCTTTCGGATTGGCGCGCACATAGGCAACGTAGCCCATGGTGGCGATCGGTTTGTCCTCGTCGTTGCGCACGATCAGCGTACCCGCGGTCGCGGTGTAGTCGATCGTGGCGCCGCCGACGGTGATGCGATGCTGCGTGACCGATTGCTCGGCCTTGGCTTCGACCTTGTCGGCGGGCTTGTCCACGGGCTTCGGTTCGTCCGCCAGGGCGGCGGTAGCCAGAAACCCGGCGCACAGCGCCAGTACGGGTCGAAGAAAATGACGGCGCATACAGGTAACCCCGCAAGAAAACTGGTCGCGAGTATAGCGCCCGACGCGCAGCCTTCGCATGGCGCGCGAAATCCATTGGACAGCCGCGGCGGCGCATATTAAAAGTGCCATATGTGGCCCCCATCAGTCCGATTAGCCGGCAGTCATGCAACGCTGGAACCGTTGACACCCTCGCATGCGCCCGCGCTCGCGGAGGCGACGCGCGATGGCGAGCTGTGGCGGCTCTGGTATACGCGCATTCCGTCGCCGGAGCAGATGGCCACGGAAATCGCACGGCGGCTCGAGCTGCGCGAGCGCGGCTCGATGCTGCCGTTCGCGGTACTGGATGCCGCCGGCGTGCCGGCCGGCATGACGTCCTACATGAATATCGATGCGGCTAACAAGCGCGTCGAGATCGGCAGCACGTGGCATGCGAAGCGTGTGCAGCGCACGGCGCTCAACACCGAGTGCAAGCTCATGCTGCTGCGGCACGCGTTCGAACAGCTCGACTGTATTGCCGTGGAATTTCGTACCCACCGCATGAACACGCAAAGCCGTCGCGCGATCGAACGCCTCGGCGCGCAGCTCGATGGCATGCTGCGTTCGCACCAACGCTTGGACGACGGGTCGCTGCGGGATACGGCGGTCTACAGCATTATCGCCGGCGAATGGCCGACGGTGCGTTCGCACCTGCAATTCCAGTTGCAGCGCGCGCGGCGCTGATAGCTTCAGGGCGATTTCGCGATGGGTTCCCAGAAGTGAATGCCGTCGGGCGTGCCGTTGACGCGAAATGACTGCGTGACTTCACCCCACAGCCGGTAGTGCCGCACGCACAACTCGCGGCCCTCGCGCAGGCCTTTCCAGGCTGTGCAGACGGTGTCGCCGCGTACGGTACGGGTTCCTTCGACGTCAAGATTACCTTGATCCCACTTCACATGGGCGCTGCCGTCAGCACGCCACCAGACCATTCCTGTCAGCTGGTTGTTGAAGCGCGTCCAGCGTGACATCCGATCGCTGGCGGTGAATTTCAGGAGTTCAGTTTCCGACATCGGTTGCGCACCGGGCTGGACAACTTCGATCCAAACGCCGGATTCCGGCACCCGCACCGCGAGCGCTCTAACAAAATTCAGTGGGTTCTTGGTGAGGCGCAGCAGCTGTACGTCGGCGGCCAGCGGAATTCCGGCGGCCACCAGGCGCGCGCGCAGGGTTTCGATGTCGGGCGTTGTCACAACTACGGCGTACGGCGCCGCGGTCGCGCCGGGCGCCGGCAATTCGGCGCGCAAGCGCAATTGACCATCAATGGATTCGATTTCCGCGGCCTTGTACGCCTGTTTGCCATGCAGCCGCACCGCCCGGAACAGTCGCAGTGTGTCGACATGAAAGCGCGTCCACGCGGCGGGATCCGGCACATGCTGCACGAGTCCGGGTAGCGTGGGGTCGCCGACGGTTGAACCCCACCACAGGCCATCCGGTTTTGCATAGACTCTGTGGACTAACGCGCGATTGCTGCCGAGGCGGCCGGCTGGCGCGATCTGCACCGTCGTATTCACCGGCAACCCCCAGACGCGTGCCTGCGTGACGTCGGCGGAGTGCGCGTCGGAAATCGCATCCAGCGGCGCCGCGGAACTGAACAACACTTCGGCGGCAAGTGCCGCGCCCGGCAGCACCATAGCTAACAAAAAGCCCGGCAGTCGTGTCATGGCCTGGCCATCATAGCGCGTGACTCCGAATTAGAGCGCAGGAATTGCGACGCCGGGTGCTGCGGGAGCCCCTAGTATCACCACCATGAGCTATCGAGTTACCGGCCTGAAAGCCGCGCCTTTTGTGCATCTGTACGGCCTGACTGACGCGGCGTTGCGGGAGCTGGGCGTCCAGCGGGTTGTCGCGGATGCCAGGCCCGGCTATCCCGACCGCATTGAAATGCGTGACGCCGAGGTCGGCGAGAAGCTGCTGCTACTCAATCATGTCTGCCAGCCGGCTAACACACCGTACCGTGCGTCGCATGCCATCTTTATCCGCGAAGGCGCGCTCGAAACCTACGATCGCGTCGGCGAGATTCCCGAGGTAATGCGCGGCAGGCTGCTTTCCCTGCGAGCGTATGACGCATCGGGCCAGATGCTGGACGCCGATGTCGTCGAAGGGCGGGATTGCGACGCGTTGATTCGCCGATTGTTCGAAAATCCAGACACCGCCTACATCCATGCGCACAACGCCAGGCGAGGTTGCTATTCGGGGCGGATTGACCGGGCGTAAAGCACTCTATCGGCGCGGAATTTGGTTTATGCTTTGGCCACGAAATCGAAGGCCCGGGGCTTTTTTCGTTGTCCGCGCTTTTGTTAGAGTTGCCGTTGACGGGGATGGCCGCAGCGGATGCACGCGGCGACCATCAGTGCCCTGTCAGTAATGCTCGATCCGGGGGAATAGCAATGGATTCACAGGCAGGCGTCGTGTTCCTGAACTTCATCTATGCAACGGTCGGCGGCCTGCTGACCATCGCGCTGATGTTCCTGGGTTTCAAGATCATCGACAAGCTGACGAAATTTGACACATCGGCCGAGCTGGCGCGCGGCAACGCGGCCGTAGGGGCGATGGTGCAGGGCATGTTCATCGGAGTCGGCGTCGCTGTCGGCCTGGTCATAGGGCTCGGTCTAAATTGAGGTCGGCAGGAATGCAGCCCGCATTGCTGCTGGCGGCGCTCGCACTGCTGGCTTCTGCGAGTGCCGCGTCAGCGGGAATTCGTGCCAAGGCGGGAGCTCCGGAGTTTCGAACCGAGTACGACGAATACTTTCGCAAGTACGCCAAGCACTACTTCGGCGTCGGTGCCGACTGGAGCTGGTTCAAAGCGCAGGCCGTGGCGGAATCCAATCTGAACCCGGACGCGCGCAGCTTTGCCAAGGCCAGGGGAGTCATGCAACTGATGCCGGCGACCTATGCGGAGCTGCAGAAGAAGAACCCCGAAATCGGCAAAATCGAGGACCCGCGCTGGAACATCGCCGCCGGCATCTACTACGACCGCCAACTGTGGAACCGCCTGCAGGATCTGTTAGCCGAGGACGAGCGCAGGCGGTTCATGTTCGGCGCCTATAACGCGGGTCCGACTACGATCCGGCGCGCCAGAGCTATGGCGCGCGCGGAAGGTCATGCGGACCAGGAGTGGCGGGGCGTGGTCACCGTGGCGCCCAAGGTCACGCAATGGCGCCACAAAGAGACCCTTGGTTACGTTTCCAAGATCGAAAGCATCCAGAGCAGGATCAGGCCCACTGGACGCTAGTTTCGCAATGTCAGGGCGCTGCCAATGAGGCGCTCGCTCGCTGTCGTGCACCGCTGGGGCGGTCTGGCGTTGGGCGTGCTGCTGGTGGCGCTCGGAATTTCCGGCAGCGCGCTGGTATTTCGCGCCGATATAGAGCGCTGGCAAACCGCAGCGTTTCGCAGCGTTACGCCACTCGCGGAGCGCCGGCCGGTGGACGACTGGGTGAGCGCCGCCAGGGCCTATGTACCACGCAAAGTGCTGGCCCGGATTACCCTTCCCGCTGACGAAACCGATGCCGCGCAGGTTTTCATGCGCCTCGCCGCGGCGCGCAATCTCAAGCAGGCGGAACTCGAGGTCGTCTATGTCGATCCCTACCGCGCAGTTGCGCTGGGAAGCAAGCCCGCCAACAGCGGGATCCTCTGGACGTTGCAGGATTTCCATTACGCACTTTTTTCAGGAGAAACCGGGCTGCAAATTAATGGCCTTGGCGCATTCGCGCTGGTGTTGTTAGGTCTCAGCGGGCCGGTACTGTGGTGGCCGGGCTGGAAACGACGCGCGGATGCGCTGCGGGTGCGACTGCGGCCGGCAGCGGCCAAGTGGCGCGACCTGCATGCGGTAAGCGGCGTGGTGATCTGCCTGGCGCTGCTGTTGATCGGCGCGACTGGTGTCTACTACGCCTTTCGCAGCACCGCCGAGTCCGTGGTCATGCTCGTGACCGGCAACGCCGCGCGCGAGGCGCCCAGTTCCGCGCCACAGGCCGCTGTGCCGATGCTGACGCTGCAGGAGCTGTTAGCGAGTGCACAACGCCTGGCCCCCGACGCCCATTTTGACGAATTGCGCCCGGCCCGCGCGCCGGGATCCGCCGCGAACCTGTCGTTCCGCCTGCCGGGGGACCTTGTGTTCGCGCGCCACCGGCTGTTTCTCGATCCGCAGAGCGGCGCATTGCTGCGGATGGATCGGTACGATCAGCTGACGCTGGGAGAGCGCGTGATGGCTAACATCCAGGCCTGGCACTACGGCTATTTTGCCGGCCGCTGGTCGCAGTGGCTCTGGGTGCTGGCCGGCTTCCTGCCGGCGTTCCTGTTTGGATCAGGGCTGTGGCTCTGGTGGCGCCGGCGGTAGCATGGGCGCCGTGTACCGCCGCTACATCGATACCTCGCTGGGCCAGATTCACGTCACTGAAGCTGGTGACGGACCCGCGGTGCTGCTGATGCACTGGGTGCCGCTGTCGGGCGAAATGTACCGCGACGAACTCGCGCATTTCGCGGCATCCGGGTTTCGCGCGCTGGCGGTCGACATGATGGGCTTTGGCCGTTCCGACCGGCGCACCGGTTTGTGGAGCGTTGAGCAGCATGCGACAACGATGGCAGAAACTCTCGGCGCGTTAGCTGCGCGCGACGTGGTGGTCGTCGGTGGACATTACTCGACGCCGGTCGCGGTCGAGATGGCGCAGCCGGCGCGGGCCGAGGCTAACAAAGTACGCGCGCTGGTCATCGACGGCGGGCCGCTGATGCCGCCCGAGGCGTTCCAGGCGCTGCTGCAAAGGGCGCGTGTCGGCAGCGGACCCGGTCTCAAGGACGACGGCTCGCACCGCAGCTGGCTGTGGGACCAGGCCGCGCATACCTACACGGTGTTTGCACCGCGCAGTTTCCAGCTGGATGAAGCGCGCCTGCCGCGTGTCTATCGATTTATCGCCGATTTCATTGCCGCCGGCATGCGCCAGGACATGGCGCAGCTACAGCCCTATGACTTTGCGGCGAAGCTCAAGGCGGTCCAGGTGCCGACCCTGGTACTCAGTGCGGAGACCGAACCGTTGCGCGCATCGTTCGAGCCACTGATTGCCGCGCGCGGCGATTGCGCGTCGCATCTCTTCCCGGGCGATCATCCGCTGCACGATCCCGCCCGCGCCGGTGAGTTCGCGCGTGCGATCACCGGTTTCTATGGTTCTGCCTTGACCAGCCGGTCGACGAAGTAGCCAGTCTCGCCAAAACAATTGGTCGGTACGCCGCGGTGCTCGCGATAGTGCAGCTGCAGCTTCTCGCCCATGTGGTTTGTTAGCTCGGTGGCGACCGCAGGATCACGCACGGTGAACTGCCAGATCTGTGGCGCCAGTCCGGGAACCACGTACTGCGCCAGTTCGCCTTCCCAGGTCTTGCAGATCCAGCCTTTGCGGGA
>DAIQQI010000090.1:0-10186 GCA_036786925.1 Steroidobacteraceae bacterium | reverse complement strand
GAACCCACCAGTCGCGGCACGTTAGCAAGTTCCATCGTGCCTTCGATCTGCGAATGCGACGCCAGGATCTGCTCCAGCAGCGTCGAGCCAGCGCGCGGCAGGCCGAGTATGAAAATCGGCGCTGCGCTCTGGCAGCCCCAGCCCTGGCGCGCCGCGTAAAATTCCGGCGTGGCAATTGCCTGCTGCTTGGCAACGGCCCGCTCCATCAGCGACGCGCTGTATCGGTTGCCAATTTTTTTCAAGGTATTGCCGCGTTCGTAAAACGCGAATGACTCGGCGTAGTCACCGCGATCTTCCAGAGCCTTGCCCAGAGCGAAACAAAAGTGGTATCGATCCGCGCGCTGCACGTAAGGCGTAGCCTCAAACTGGCGCATGCGATCCAGTTCCTGTTCACTGAACCGGTAGGTCTTGAGATTCGCAAGACTCCAATAGGCCTCCCCAAAGTCGCCGCGCACGTCCGTGGCGCGCTGGTACGCGGCAATGGCCTCCGGTGTCTGACCGGCTGTTTTCAGTGCGTGACCTAACGATTGATGCAGTTCCGCATCGCGGGGCATTTCACTGAGCAGCTGGCGGTAGCGTTGGATCGCATTGTCGAGCTCGCCGAGCGACATCAATATGCCCGCGTAGGTAACGCGCACACCCATTCTCTCCGGCTCGGCCTCGAGCAGTCTCTCGGCCTCTTGACGGGCGCGGCCATGCTTGTGCAGGTCAACGAGGGTCAGCACCAGGTCGTAGCGCGCGGCATGATATTCCGGCGCCAAAGCCAGTACCTTGCCGAGCAGGATCTCGGCGTCGGCCGTGAATTCATTCTCGCGGGCAATGGTTGCCAGCAACCGCAGCGACTCAATGTCGTCGGGATGATTGGCCAGATAACCGCGTACCAGCAGTTCGGCGTCGAGCGTGTCGCCGTCGGCCACCATGCTGCGTGCGGTGACGACCTCGACCGGCAGTGATGCCAGCTTCTCGACATGGCTGGCCGCGTTGGCGGCCTCGCTCGATTTACCAACAATACGATACAGCCCCTGCAATGCCTCCCAGCTGGCGCGCAGCGCTGGATTCAACTGAACCGCGCGCTCAAAGGCTTTAATCGCTGCTGGCGCCTCGCGCAGAAATATGTGGCAGTGGCCCCGCTCCTGAAAAAGGCGCGAGTAGAGAGGATGGTAAGTCTCCAGCGTAGCCAGCGTTGTCCGCGCCTCGGGTATCCGTTGCAGCAGGCGCTGTGCGACCGCCTGGATATAAAGCAGGTCCTTGTCGCCATGGTGTTTTGCCAGCGCCGCCGACGTCGCGGCCAGCGCCTGCGCATAGCGTTTCTTTTCCAATGCCGTGCGCAAGGCCGGAATCAACACATCGAGATCAGGAATCTCAGGCGTGGACTCAGTAGCTTGCATGGACATTCCCAAAAAAATGGCGGGCACCTGGCCCGCCATTGTAGTCAACGGCGGGCCGGCTTCGGCCCGCCGCTGTGCGGCTCGCGCGCTTACTCGCCGAACTTGTATCCGATCTGCACTCCGATGGTGCGCGGACGCGGTGGCGTCTCGACCGTAACGAACTGACTGCCCGACGTGAACTGACTGTCCTTCCGGTTTGTTAGGTTCGAAACCACCAGTTCCGCCGACCAGTTGCCCTTGGCCGCACCCGCCGACAGGTTGAAATCGGTCCATGCCGGCATCTTCTGCGATTGCAGCTGGTTCGATGATGAATTCCGCTCGCCATTGTGGGCCGCGCCGACCTGCCAGTAGTACGCGTAGTCGCCCTGCTCCCACTCATAACGAGCGCGCAGATTCGCCTGCAGTTTTGGCGAGAGGCCCGAAGTGTCGCCCTTCTTGCCGAACACATTCACCACCGCGACCGGATTGCCGCTCGCGGCCGTACCCACCCACGCCTCGGTAATCGCGGTGCCGAATCCAGGCGTACCCGGAATGTTGTTGATGAACTGCGGCGAGTTCTGGAGCTCCACCTTGTTGTACGACATCGAGCCCTCAATGGTCAGTCCATCGGTCGCGCGCCAGATGGCGCTCATCTGGATGCCCTTGCCTTGGAAACTCGGGCCATTGACGCCGATGGTCAGATTGCCGAAACCTGCCGCGGGCGCAAAGATGCCGGCCTGGATGTTTTCCCATTCGGTCTGATAGATAGCGCCGTTAAACTGCAGGCGATTGTTGAACAGCGTGGTTTTCCAGCCGATTTCCTTGTTGACAAGGTCATCTGAATCGAAGGAGAACGGAATCTGCCACTGGTTGTAGGTGGCCCGTCGCGCCACGCCGGTGGTGCGATCGACCCCGCGCAGCTGCTGGGACGTGCCACGGTTGAAGCCACCCGGCCGGAAGCCCTGCGACCAGGTCGCGTAGAAAAGCACGTTGTCCGTAGCCTTCCAGCTCAGATTGCCGCGACTGCGAAATCCCTTGGACTCGAAACTATTGATGGCCTGATTATTGAGATTGGTGCCGAACGGCGTCGGGCAGAGGCCCGTGACCGTGGACACCACCTGGTAGTTCTTGCAATTGAAACTGCCGACGTTGCCGCCGAGCATCTGGTTGTCACTCTTGAAGTAGCGCGTGCCACCGGTGAGGGTCAGCGTGTCGGTGATATGCCAGTCCAAAGAAATGAACGCAGCCTGCTGCTCATAGGTTCGTTTGAAATCGTTGAAAAATCCGGTCGCCGAGTTGCGGCGGCTGGTGTTATTGAACGACGCATTGGCGAACTTGACCGTGTTGACCGGATCGAGCCAGCGGAAACAGCTGCCGGGACCACCGATAGTGCACTCGGGCACCGTCTTATACAGCCATTCGGTGTCATCGTTGACGTTGCGCTCTTCCCAGAAAATGCCGCCGACGCCGGTGACTTTCCACTCCGCCGGCGTGCTTAGACGAATTTCATGGCTCTGGTTGATATTCTTGATGGTGTCGTTCCACACCGACGAGGGCGAGTAGCACTTGTTGACTGACGCGCCGGCGTATCCTGTGCACTGGTAGTAGATGCCGAAAACGCCACGCGCGTAGTTCGTGTAATCATTCTGAATGACATTGTCGCGCACCAGATAGGCGCCGGAATAGACAAATCCAAACTTTCCGATCTCGCCGGTGATAGTGAGCGCTGTGTTCGAAAATTTATCCTTGGTGAGGCCGTCGTTGAAAAGCGTGACCTCATAATCATTCAGAGGCACGCCTTGAATCGTTGTACCTGTCGGGCCTCCGCGTGAGCAGCTTGCCGGATCGCTCGGTGTTGGGCAGTCGGATCCGAAGGGCATCTCGTAGAAAACGCCGCCGCTCGCCAGGTCCTGGTAGCTCTGCACCAGCAGCACGTTCCAGACATCGTTGACGTTATACGAGAGCCCGAGTCTCGCACCCTTGTAGGTGACCTCGTTGATGTCGTCCCGGACAATTTTGTAGTTATCGATCACGATCGAATCCGCTGGCACCACTCCATAGCCGGCCGGCAGCGTGCTGCCAACTGGTCGGGTGCGCGTCGCGAACCCGGTGTCGGTGGGGCGGCGCGTGAATGTCGAGGGGACATTGTCGATATAGCCGCCGCGGCTGTCGTTATAGATCACCGCGCGCAACGCGAGCTTGTCGGACAGTGGCAGGTTCAGCATGCCCTGCAGGTTGCTGCTGTCGGAACCCGAGGCCGTCGTGCCGTAGCCGGCCCTGAAGTACGACTCGGTCTTGTCGTGATTGGGCTTGTTAGTGATATAGCGAATGACGCCCGCTTGCGCGCCAGCGCCGAACAGCGTTCCCTGCGGTCCTTCCAGCACCTCGATGCGCTGCAGATCGGCCGCGTACACGTCCAGGTTTCGACCCGGCATCTGCACCGCCTGGTCGTCCAGATACAAGCCGACGGTCGGCCATTGGCCCACGGTACCACCGCCCTGCAGCACGGCTGCGCCGAGGCTGAGTCCGCGAATCGCGAAGTTGCCCTGGCTGGGGCCGAGAGCGGCAACATGCACGTTAGGCAGATACTTGACGAATTCGTCGATGGTGGTGACTTTCAGGTTATCGAGAACTTCGCTGGTCAGCGCCTGAATCGTGATCGGAACATCCTGGATGTTTTCGTTGCGACGCTGCGCGGAAACGACGACTTCTTCCAGGCCAACATTGTCGTCAGCTTTCTCCTGTGCGAACACGTAATGAGCTTGAGACGCAATGACTGCCGAGACTGCCGAGGCAATTTTTCGATTCACAGCGAACACCCCTGTTTGAGAGCCGGTTGTCGGGCGGAGGGCCCGGTGATAATTATTGATAGCCGGGACCAGCCGGTCGGCGGCCAGTCATTACTGTTTGCAGCCCGGAAAACCCCTGTGAGATCGAGGCTAGCGCCGCATTCCGGCGGCAACAAGTCATGGAATTTTCAATCTTGGTAAAATATTCTTTTAATTTCACGAGTCCGACCCGCGGGGCCGCAAGAACACAAGCGGCAATCAGCGGCGAGCCAGCTCGCCCAACGCGGCCTTGAGCGGACCCAGCCAGGGCTCGTACGGCCGCCACTGATCGACACCATCGCGGTTGATGGGTCGTCGCACCTGCTCGGCGCTCGCGGTGTGCACGCGGCGCTGGGTCTTGTGGAACTCCACGCAGGCGGGCTCGAACGGCAGCCCGCAGTAATCCAGTATCCGCCGCACGCTGCCCTCGAGGTCGGCGAGCACATCCTCGTGCCTGACGCACAGCACGCGTCCCGGCAAGACGCGGTCCCAATGATCCATCAGGCCGACGTAGGATCGGTAATAGCGGCCGATGTCCTCGAGGCTGTAGGCAAACTGGTGGCCCCTGGCGTACAGCTGCTTGAAGTTACTGAATGAGCAATCCATGGCATCGCGCCGCGCGTCGATGATCTTCGCATTCGGCAGCATCAGGTGAATCAGCGGGATGTTGCGAAAGTTGTTAGGCATCTTGTCGATGAAAAACGGCTTGCCGGTGCGGTACACCATGGTGCCCTGGATATAGTCTTCGCCAAATGCCAGGCATTGCCCGGCCGTCAGGTCCTTGAGCGCCTCCGGATAATGGGTTTCGCCGAAACTGCCCTGGCTGCCGAGGGAACCCACGAGCCGCGGCACGTTAGCAAGTTCCATCGTGCCTTCGATCTGCGAATGCGATGCCAGGATCTGCTCCAGCAGCGTCGAGCCGGCGCGCGGCAGGCCGAGCACGAAAATCGGCGCGGCGCTCTGGCAACCCCAGCCCTGACGCGCTGCGAAAAACTCGGCGGTGCAGATCTCCTGCTGGCGCAGCGCCGCTTTTTCCTGCATCCCGGCCCGGTAGCGGCTGCCCTCTTTCTTCAACGCGTTGCCGCGCTCGTAGTAACGGAATGACTCCGCATATTCGCCGCGATCCTCAAGGCCCTTGCCGAGCGCAAAACACAGGTGATAGCGGTCGGCGGACTGGATGAAAGGCTGGGCTTCAAACTGCCGCATGCGATCCAGTTCGGCGTCGGAGAATCGATAGGTCTTGAGATTCGCAAGGCTCCAGTAGGCTTCGCCAAACTCGGCGCGGATGTCGGTCGCCCGGTGGTAGGACGCAACCGCCTCCTGCTGCTGCCCATTGGTCTTCAGCGCATGCCCCAGCGACTGGTGCAGTTCCGAGTCGCCGGGCATTTCCTGGATCAGCTTGCCGTAGCGCTCGATCGCGCCATCGACATCGCCCAGCGCCATCAGGATGCCGGCATAGGTCACGCGCACGCCGGGATTGTTAGGTTCCGCAGCCATGAGTTTTTCCGCTTCCTCGCGGGCGCGCTGGTGCTTGTGCAGGTCCACCAGGGTCAGGATCAGGTCATAGCGCGCCGCGTTGTAATGCGGCACAAGCTGCAGCACCCGATCCAGCAGCACCTCGGAATCAGTGTTGTATTCGTACTCGCGGGCGATGGTGGCGAGCAGCCGCAGCGCCTCGACATCGTCCGGGTTGTTAGCCAGGAACCCGCGCACCAGCAATTCAGCCTCATGGCTGTCGCCATCGGCGACCATGCTGCGCGCGGTCACGACCTCGACCGGCAAGGAGGCGAGCTTGGCGACATGCTTGCCGGCATTGGCGGAATCATCGGAGCGGCCGACGATCCGGTACAGGCGCTCCAGGGCCTGCCAGCTGGCCGGCAACGCCGGGTTGAGGCGTACCGCCTGCTCGAAGGCCTCGATTGCCTTCGGCGCCTCACGCAGGAATACGTGGCAATGACCGCGCTCCTGGAAGACCCGGGAATACCTCGGGTGGTAAGTCTCCAGCGACGCCAGCGTGGTCAGCGCCTCGGAAATCCGCTGCAACATGCGTTGCGAGACTGCAGTCAGGTACAGCAGCTCCCTGTTGCCCTGGTGGATCGTCAGCAGCGCTTCGGCGACATGCAGGACCTGCGCGAACTGATTGCGCTCCAGTGCCTGCCTCAAGCTGGGCAGGAGAGTTTCAAGGTCCGTCGGGGAAGTTGCGGCGTCAGTGGCTTCCATGTGGATCCAAAAAAAAAGGCGGGCTCGAAGCCCGCCATTATAGGGAGCGGCGGACCGACATCGGTCCGCCGCCTGTATCCCCGGCCTACTCGCCGAACTTGTAGCCGATCTGGAACTGGATCGTTCGCGGACGCGGCGGGGTCACCACCTCGATGAACTGGCTGCCGGACGTATATTGGCTGTCATAAATATTCGTCAGGTTCGAAACCACCAGCTCTGCGCTCCAGTTGCCCTTGGCGGCGCCAGCCGACAGGCTGAAGTCGGTCCACGCGGGCATCTTCAGAGACTGCAACCTGTTGGACGATGACGCACGAGCGCCCTGGTGGGCGGCACCCACCTGCCAGTAGTAATCGTAGTCGCCCATGTTCCACTCATAACGAGCACGCAGGTTCGCCTGGAATTTCGGCGACAGCGCCGACGGGTCACCCTTGACGCCGAACACGTTGACCACCGCCACCGGTCCACCACTGGTGGCCGAGCCCACCCACGCTTCCGTAATCGCCGTGCCGAAGCCAGGCGTGCCCGGAATGTTGTTGATGAACTGCGGCGAGTTTGTCAGCTCCGCCTTGTTGTAGGCCATCGAGGTTTCGAAGGTCAGAGCATCGGTGGCGCGGAAAATGGCGCTGACCGAAATGCCCTTGGTTTCGTAGCTCGGGCCATTGACGGCAACCGTCAGGTTTCCAAAACCCGCCTGTGGCGCAAAGATTGCGGACTGCACATTTTCCCAGGTTTCCTGGTAAATCGCGCCGTTGAACTGCAGGCGATTATTGAACAAAGTGGTCTTCCAGCCGATTTCCTTGTTTATCAGATCATCTGAATCAAAGGAGAACGGAATCTGCCACTGATTGGTTGCGCCTCTGGTCGGCACACCCGTGGAACGATTAACCGAACGCAACTGTTGTGACGTGCCGCGGTTGAAACCGCCAGGCCGGAAGCCCTGCGACCATGTCGCATAAAAGAGGATATCGTCCCCCGCCTTCCAACTTAAATTGACGCGACTGCGGAACCCTTTGGAGGTGAAACTGTTTGGCACCTGGTTGTCGAGGTTGAAGCCATATGGCGCACTGCCCGTAGCAGGCCCCGTGCAGATGCCTGAAACGGTCGATAATCCTGCCTGGTAGTTCTTGCAGAAGAAGCTTCCGACAGCCGCACCCAGCATCTGGTTATCGCCGGTGAAGTAGCGCGTACCGCCGGTCAATGTCAGGGTATCGGTGATATGCCAGTCGAGAGAAATGAACGCGGCTTTCTGTTCATAAGTGCGCTTGAAGTCGTCGAAGAAGCCCGTGGCCGAATTGCGCCGGTTGGGATTATTCATCGATGCATTCGCGAACTTGGGCGTGTTCTTCGGATCGAGCGCCAGGAAGCAGCTGCCGGGACCACCGACCGTGCACTCAGGCACGGTCTTGTACAGCCACTCGGTGTCGTCATTGACGTTGCGCTTCTCCCAGAAGATGCCACCGACCGCCGTAATCTTCCACTCGGACGGCGTGCTCAGGCGGATTTCATGGCTCTGGTTGACGTTCTTGATGAGGTCAGTCCAGACCGACGACGGTGAGTAGCACTTGTTGACTGATGCGCCGGAGTAGCCCGTGCACTGGTAATACGCGCCGTACACGCCGCGCGCGTAGTTGGTGTAATCGCCGCTAATGAAATTGTCGCGCACCAGGTAGCCGCCCGAGTAGACGAATCCCAGCTCGCCGATCTTGCCGGTGACGGTCAACGCCGTGTTCGAGAACTTGTCCTTGGTGTTGGTGTCGTTGAACAGGTTGACCTGGTATTTGCCCAGCGGAACACCCTGGACGGTCGTACCCGTAGGGCCGCCGCGCGAGCAGGTGGCCGGGTTGCTCGGGGTCGGACAGTCGGTTCCAAACGGCATCGCGTAGAAAACGCCACCGGAATTCAAATCCTGGTAGCTCTGCGTGACCAGCACATTCCAGTCGTCATTGACATTGTAGGACAGGCCAACGCGCGCGCCCTTGTAGGTGACGTCGTTGATGTCGTTGCGGGCGACCTTGAAATTGTCGATCGCGATCGAATCCGTGGGGACGCGGCCGCCGGTGCGCAGCGCAAACGCGGCGTCCGTGCTGCGGCGCGTAAAGGTCGACGGGACGTTGTCGATGTAACCGCCACGGGCGTCGTTGTAGATGACCGCGCGCATGGCGAGCTTGTCGGACAGCGGCAGGTTCAACACGCCTTGCAGCAAGCTGCTGTTGGAACCCGACGCGGTTGTGCCGAAGCCGGCCTTGAAATAGGACTCGGTCTTGTCGTGGTTGGGCTTGTTGGTGATATAGCGCAGTGCGCCCGCCTGGGCGCCGGCGCCGAACAGCGTTCCCTGCGGACCTTCGAGGACTTCGATGCGCTGCAGGTCGGCTGCGTAGACGTCGAGGTTGCGGCCCGGCATGGCCGTGCCCTGGTCGTCGAGGAACAGGCCGACGGTCGGCCATTGGCCCACCGAACCGCCGCCCTGCAGGATGGCGCCGCCGATGCTGAGACCGCGAATGGAGATATTGCCCTGGCTGGGGCCGAGGCCGCCGGTCTGCACGTTAGGCAGGTACTTGAGGAATTCGTCGAGCGTGCTGACCTTCAAATTGTCAATCGTGTCGCCGGTCAGCGCCTGAATCGTGATCGGCACGTCCTGGATGTTTTCATTGCGGCGCTGTGCCGAAACGACCACTTCTTCCAGGCCGACATTGTCGTCAGCCTTCTCTTGCGCTAACACGTACTGCGACTGAGCCGCAATAATGGCTGCAACGGCCGATGAAATTTTTCGATTCACTATCCGCACCCCTTATTCAGAACTAGTTTTTTTCCGGCACAAAGGCCCCGTACCGACTTAACAGTCGCAGAAATCATCCAACGATCTGAGCGTAACGTTACCTCAAGCAGATCAACAAGCAAATCAATTTGTGGCTTCCGTTAAGGCATTTTTTGTAAGCATTACCGCATCGATATTTCCGATATCGAACGTTTGTGTATGTTTTTCACCACAGGTTGGCATGACTGTAAAATGTCAGCGATCGAGGTCCGCGACCGCCTGGTACACCTGTGTGTGCATGTCGCGGTAGGTCCTGGGTGTCGTACCGTCGGGCCCCCGCAAGTTCTGTGCAAGTACCAGAGCCACGATACCGGTGGTCGGGCTCACCATCCAGTTGGTATCGAGAGCGCCGGGCCAGGTGTAGTCGCCATCTCGGTTGGCCTCCGGCGCACAGCGATAATCAAAGATTGGCGACACGCCGAGGCCGTAGCCGAGGCAGCGCCAGAGATCACCGTCGGGCGAAGCCGCATAGTATTTCGCCAGCGCGTCGCCCACCTGGTTGCTGGTCATGAGTTCCACGGTCACGGGCGACAGATACTGCCGGCCGCCAAAGCTGCCTTTATTGGCGAGCATCTGCGCAAATCGCAGGTAGTCGCCGGCGGTGGAAATCAGCCCGGCGCCGCCCGACGCAAACTGAGGCGGCTTGGTGGGCGCGGTCCGCGCGCCGCCGTCAACGCGCTCGAGGCCCCCGTCCGCCGTGTGCTTGTACAAGCCTGCGAGCGACTGGACGTCTGCCTCAGGGATGAAGAATCCTGTGTGCGTCATGCCCAGCGGGTCGAACAGGCGGGCTTTCAGGAATTGATCAAACGGCATGCCGGAGACGACCTCGACCAGGTAACCGAGCACATCGTTTGCATAGCTGTAGCGCCATGCTTCACCGGGTTGCGAGTACAGCGGCATGCCGGCGAGCTTGCGAATTTTTTCTGCCGCCGAATCGCTGCCGGCCATATTCAACC
>DAIQQI010000381.1:0-3081 GCA_036786925.1 Steroidobacteraceae bacterium | reverse complement strand
ACCCGGTCAGCGGCTGTCCCTGGGACCGCGCGCAGGACTTTGCAAGCATAGCGCCCTATACGCTGGAGGAGGCCCACGAAGTCGCCGATGCCATCGCGCGCGCGGACTGGACGCAGCTGCGCGACGAATTGGGCGATCTGCTTTTCCAGGTCGTGTTCTACGCGCGCCTCGGAGAAGAGCGTGGCTGGTTCGATTTCGCATCGCTGACGGAGGGCATCCGCGACAAGTTGCAGCGCCGGCACCCGCACGTGTTCGCCGTACAGGACTCACAGGCCACCGATGCCCACGCCCTTAACCAGGCGTGGGAGCACAGCAAGGCCAGCGAGCGCGCCGCGCAGGGCGCCACCGGCGTGCTCGATGGCGTGGCACTGGCACTGCCCGCGCTGACCAGGGCTGCAAAGCTTGGCAAGCGCGCGGCGCGGGTTGGCTTCGACTGGCCGGATGCGGGCGCGGTTGCCGGCAAAGTGCGCGAAGAGCTGGCCGAGCTAACGACCGAGCTGGCCGCCGGGCAGCAGGACGCCGCCAGCGAGGAACTCGGTGACTTGTTGTTTGCACTGGCGCAGTACAGCCGTCATCTCGGCCTGGATCCCGAGTCTGCGTTACGGCAGGCAAACCGCAAGTTCGAGCGGCGGTTCGCGGCGATGGAAAACCAGCTTAAGATCGCAGGCCGGGACCTGCAACAGATGTCGGCTGCGGATTGGGACCAAGCCTGGAATACGGTCAAATTGAGCGAGAAAGACCCGCCCTGAGGCAGTTCAGCAGGCGTTCATTGACCCGGCGATAGGCTCTTTCCCATAGGCGGAAAAAGGAGACTCTCATGAACACCCGAATTGTGACCGCGATTGCAGCCCTGGCCCTCAGTGGCGCCAGCCTGGCATATGCCGACCATCGCCCCGACGGTGACTATGACGGCGGCCGTTACGATGGCAGCCGGCAATCGGACTACGACACCGCGCGTGTCGTGCGCGTCGAGCCTTTGTCACGCCGCATCCGCGTGCTTGAACCGCGCCGCGAGTGCCGGCTCGAGACCGTCTATGACGGCGGTTATTACCGCGACCGTAATGGTTACCGCGACCGTAATGGTTACCGCGACCGCGGCGGCGACGTCAGAACGACTAACAACACCATCATCGGCGGCCTGATTGGTGGCGCCATCGGCAACCAGATCGGCCGCGGCGAGGGACGCAGCATCGCGACCGTCGCAGGCGCCCTGATCGGTGCGGCTGTCGGCCACGATACGGCCCAAAGGGGTCGCGACGACCGCTACGCTGATCGCTATGGCGATCGTTACAATAACCGTTACGACGATGACCGTTACGACGATGACCGTGGCCGCAGCCGCGAGGTGGAACGTTGCCGCGTGCACCAGGAAGAGCGCTTCGAGGAACGCATCGACGGCTATCGCGTCACCTACGTCTACAACGGCCGGGAATTCACCACGCGCATGAGCTACGACCCGGGCCCGCAGTTACGGGTACGCGTGCATGTGTCTCCTGAGCAAGGTTACCAGTAGAATCCAGACCGACTTATGCAATTGAACCCTCGTTCCCGATTCCTGGCGCTGCTGCTGGTGGCGGTATTGCCCTTCAGCAGTGGCCTGGCACTCGCCGGTGACGGCGTCTCGCTGGACGCGGCCGTGGCCGCGGCCCAGGAGCGCCATCGGGCGCGTGTGGTGAAGGCCGAGGTGATCGAGAGCGACGGGCGCAAAGTCTATTCGCTGCGTCTGTTAGGCGCCGATGGTCGTGTCTGGACAATTCGTATCGATGCAGCAACGGGCGCCGAGCTGAACCGCTAGGTCCGCTGGCTGCGACGGGGGCGCCGGGACTTGGGCCGGCGCTTGTTTTTTGTACGGGGAGTGTAGATGCGCGCACTGATAGTGGAAGACGAAACGCAATTGCGGGAGTCGCTGCAACAGCGCTTGAGTGAGCAGGGTTACACGGTCGATGTGGCGCCCGACGGCGAGGAAGGATTGTTCGCCGGCCGGGAATTGCCGATCGATGTCGCGGTCATCGACCTTGGCCTGCCCAAGCTCGCGGGCCTGGACCTGATCCGCAAGCTGCGCGCGGAGAAAAAGTCGTTCCCGATCCTGATTCTCACCGCGCGCGATCGCTGGCAGGACAAGGTCGAAGGACTGCAGTCCGGCGCGGACGACTACCTGGCGAAACCCTTTCAGGTCGAGGAACTGCTGGCGCGGCTGCAGGCGCTGCTGCGCCGTTCCGGCGGCTGGGCCACGCCCGAGCTGAGCTGCGGCCCGGTCACGCTCGACACGCGGCAGCAAACTGTCACCGTGGCCGGCAGGCCGGTGGAGCTCACCAGTTTTGAGTACCGCCTCCTCGAGCACATGATGCTGCGGGCAGGCGAAGTCATTTCCAAGACCGAACTCACCGAGCGCCTGTATGCGCAGGACTTCGAACGCGACAGCAACACCATCGAAGTATTCATCGGGCGTTTGCGGCGCAAACTGGATCCGGATGACAGCATGAAGCCCATCGAAACACTGCGCGGACGGGGCTACCGTCTGGTCCTGGCCCGGAACGCCGCCTGACATCATCGGTCTCTATCGCCCGCCGTTTGTGGCTCGCAGTCAGCGCAGTGCTGATCGTGTTTCTGGGCCTGGCCGGCCTGTCGCTGGACCGGCTCTACCGCCAGCAGTCGGAAAACGCGCTGCGCGAATTACTCGATGCGCAGATGGTGGCGTTGATCGCCGCCGCCGAACCGGGTTCCGGGCCTAACACGCTGTCAGCCGATGGCACGACCGAGCCGCGCCTGCAGACGCCGGGCAGCGGTCTGTTCGCGGAAATCCGTGGTGCCGATGCCAGTGTCGTCTGGCGCTCGGGTTCGACCGCGGGCGCCTTCCTCGACCTGACCCGCAAGGTGCCGATCGGTCAGGTCCTGTATGCGGATATCCGGGGCGGGCGGGGCGAGCCGCTGCTCGGCATCTGGCGCGGCCTGCGCTGGCAATTTGCGCCGGGCGTGGAGCAGGACCTGGTGTTTGCGGTGGCAGTGTCGCGTCGTCCGAGCGAGGCGGCGCTCGCGCAGCTGCGCCGTAGCCTGCTGGCCGGCAGCCTGGTCTTTGCGGCG
>DAIQQI010000380.1:0-3089 GCA_036786925.1 Steroidobacteraceae bacterium | reverse complement strand
GCCCGACGGCAAGTGGATCGTATTCGGCCGCCAGATCAACGGCATCATGGATCTCTGGGTCATGAAGTCCGATGGCACGGGGGAAAAACAGATCACCTTTACGCCCGACGACCAGGAGGGCGCGCCGTATTTCCTGCCGGACAGCGAAACCATTATTTTCCGCGCCTGGAAAGCGTCTGAATACGAACAGAAGCCCACGCCGATGACCATCTACACCATCAAGCGGGATGGCACCGGTCTGACGCCCCGTACCTTCACGCATGACATGAACTGGGCGCCGTTCCCGACACCGGACGGCCAGCATTTCCTGTTCGTGCGCGCCGAGACGCCGCAGAACTGGGAGATCTATCTCGGCGATTTCAACTCGAAAGAACTAAAACGCCTCACGTTCGACGACGCGTTTGACGGTTTTCCCGCCATTTCTCCTGACGGCCGCAAGATGCTCTGGACTACCTCGCGCATGGGCGGCGGCAAGGGCTTCATGCAGGGCTTGCGGCTGCACGTCATGGACGTCACGTCGCTTGGCCTGGGCCCGCGCAAGCGCAAGTAGCTTGCTGACAATGACCGCCAGTCATCTCCAGCCCGTGCGACGCCGTCGCGCGGGCTTTTTTTTGCTGGCGCTGGGTCTGCAGATTGCGGCCAATGCAGCCTGCGCCCAGACCGTCGCGCCGGGCATGCAGGGCGGCGGCGCGCCGGAGAACACCGGGCCTAACAAAAATCTGGTCTCGTCAGCGGCTGGCTACTTGAGTCGCGGGTCGGTTTTTGAAGACTGGCAGCTGCTGACCCACCAGGACGGCTCGCGCACACTCCTCGTCTGGCAGGTCGACGGGCGGCGGGGAACGCAGAGCGATGCCATTTTCCGCGTCGCTGCGGATTCGAGCATCCTCGCAGGCTATGTGCACGAACAGCCGCGTGCCGGCAGCGCGCGTTCGGAGTTTGCGCGTGATCGCTTGCCCGGGCTCGCCACGGGAATTTTTTCGCTGGCGCAGATACAGGGCAGGCAGACGCAGCCCAATCCTCCGCTGGCGAAACCGGCAGCCTCGCCTGGCCACAGCAACCTGAAGCGGGCCGGCGTCGTGCGCTGGGCCAAAGGCCGTTATGCGTACACCACCTTCAAGGACGGGCGCGCGCGCGGCACCGAGGATTTTCATCTCACTGTGCACGCGGATGGTTCGCGTTCGCTGACGATGTGGCACGACATTTTCGCGCGCCACTCGCAGTTCAGCGTCAACCTGAACATCGATGCCGCGCAGCGGCCCACTGCGGCCTTCATCTCATATTGGACTGTCAATGGTTACAAGGGCTCCACTTATATCAAGATAGATGGCTCGCAGCTGTTAGCTGATTATCGTGGCCCGGCGGGCGATCGGAAACAGGCGCTGGCGGTGCCGGCGCAGTTTTCGATCGGCAGCCATCCGGTGGCGGGTGACGGCTGGCATACCTTCAGTTGCGATGGCGCTGTCGGCCGGCCGGGCAACGCGCGGGTTTATTCGATGGAAGCCACCGGCGATCTTTCCAAGCCGATGCTCGGCGAGCTCACCGATATGCCGTGCGAAGCATTCGGCGCCGAGCGCATCACCGTTCCGGGCGGCACGTTTGACACGCTGCATTTTCGCCTCGGTGGCGTCAGCGACATCTGGATCACGCAGCAGGACCGCATGATGGTGCAATTCACCACCGAGAAATTTGACCGTGCTTACACGCTGGTCGAGTTTCAGGGCGAGGGCTTCGCGGTCCCGGCCCACAAGCGGCGCACGTAGTCCTCGAAACGCGTCGGCTCGCGCTTGAGCACCATCCGCAGGACATTCGGATTGCCCAGAAATCCATGGCGATCGTAGTGCGCATTCATCGCGAGCATCTGTTCAATCCGATCCGCTGAATTGCCAGCGGCGCTGGCCTTGGCGCGCAGCTCCTCGAGCGGCACCGCACGCGCCGTTACCGGGCGGCCGATGACTTTGCTGATAATCGCCGCCATGTCAGACTGGCTCAGCGCTTCCGGGCCCGCCAATTCATAGGTCGCATATAGATGCGCGCCGGCTTCTGTCACGACTGCCGCCGTCGCCGCCGCGAGGTCTAACAAATCTGCAACGTTGAATTTGACATCGACATTGAAGGGCATCGCGTGCACGCCCTGCCCGGTCACCTGTTTCCAGATCGGCTCCAGGTGCTGCATGTAGCGGATCGGCTGCACGATGGTGTACGCAAGCCCGGACTCCACCAGCATTTCCTCGCACTCCAGCTTCAGCCGGTGGTGCCGCACCTCGCGCCGCAGCGTGTGCATGACGGAGTAATAGACAAAATGGCGCAGGCCGTGTTTTTTGGCAGCCTCGGTGCAGTTGCGGGTCAGCGCCACTTCATCCGGATGCATCGGCGGCCCGATATGCACCATGGCGTCGCAGCCGGTCAGCGCCCGGCCAATACTGCCCGGGTCACGGAGGTCGCCGACCGCATGATCGCCGGCTTTCCCCAGGGCCTGCAGTGCCGGCCACTGGGCGGCGTCACGGATGAAGCTGCGCGCTGCGGCGCCACGCGCGGCGAGCGCCGCAATAACTGCACGGCCCGTCTTGCCGTTAGCTCCGGTGACCAGAACGCGCATGTTTTACCCATATGGTTGACGAACCCGCCCGCGACCATTAGCGTGGCGGTTCGGGATATCCGATCCAAATAATCCTAACCGAGAACACCCATGACCGATCACGCGACTGCCGCCCATGAATGGCTCAAATCCCAGCTGGGCAAGGAAATTCACACCAGTGACTGGCTAACGGTCACGCAGCAGCGCGTGAACGAGTTTGCGCAGGCCACGGGCGACTTCCAGTGGATCCATCTCGATGTGGAGCGGGCGAAACGCGAATCGCCCTATGGCGGCACGATTGCGCATGGTTACCTGACGCTATCTCTCTACCCGCTGCTGCGTGGCCTGGTGGACGCGAACAAACCGATCGTGCCGGGCGCCAAAAACATCATCAACTACGGTCTCAACAAGCTGCGTTTTCCGAACGCCGTCAAGGTCGGCGCCCGTGTCCGGGCGCATTGCACGTTGTTAGCCGTCGAGCCGGCTGGCGGTGGCCTGCAGATCACCGAGCAGT
>DAIQQI010000089.1:0-10217 GCA_036786925.1 Steroidobacteraceae bacterium | reverse complement strand
CGAAGCGCGGGTCAGTCTGTTCCCAGCCGTAGGCGGAGCGTTCTGGCAGCGGCAGACGCGTGTGTGCGTGCAGCGTCACCGGATCCGGCGCCGTGTTGCTCCAGGATCGCGCGCCGCCAAAATAATCGTCAATGCTTTCTTCGGCTGTCAGATAGGTCCCCCAGGGCGTCTTGCCGCCGGCGCAATTGCCAAACGTACCCAGCACGCGCTCGCCAGCCGGATCGGCGCGCGTGCGCAGCAGGTCAGAGCCGCGCGCCGGGCCGCTGATCTGGCAGGATGTGTTAGCTGTGATGCGGCGGGCGTAGCGCCCGCCCTTGACATGTTCCCACCGGGCACCGGCCCGCGAAATCCTGGTCACGCTGACACCGTGCGCCGCCTGCATCCACGGCACGGCGTACGGGTGACGTGTTATCCAGTCGCGGCGTCCGGCCGGATTTCGCCGTGCCTCCGCCGCGAAGCCTGCAAACAACAGATCTTCAACCACGTACTCGTGATTGACGCACAGCAGCCCGTCCGCACTCGAGCCGTTCAAGGGAAAGTAGACAACGGCGTCGCAGTTGTCGCCAAAGCGCCGCGATTGTCGCTTCGCGGCGTGCGCATCCAGCCAGCCTGTCGTTAGCCGCTCGCGCGGTTGCTGGCCCGGATCGCCGGGCCACAAGGCATCACCAAAACGCAATAGCACGTCGTGTCGCAGTCCCGTGGCCACGACCAGTCGGTCAGCGCGCGTCGGTTCAATGCCGGTCTGGAACTGGCTGGCGGATAGCGCCGCGTCAGGTACGGCGAACACCGATGCGATGCCGGCCGCAACGAAGTCACGGCGCGACCAGCGGGCCGCGACGATGGACGAAAATGTCGTGGCGGGGACTCGCAGCGCGCCAGGTTGCGGATCGTTACGGCTCATCGCCATGATTACTGCACGCGGTACCGATCTAACGAGCCGGCAGCTGCCACAGATAGAAAACGGTTGCTGCGACGCTGAGTGCGGTGCGCACTGCGTGCAGCTGGCCCCACCGCGCCGATCAACAGCGCCGCGGACAACACTGCGAGAAATTCCAGGGCCTCAGTCATCGCACACACCTCGCCGGATCGGCAGCCAGGCTGGCAGCCAGGTCGGCGCCGCGTTGACGCCGATCATAGTCGCTGGCGACCAATCCTGCTAAACGGAACTGGTTGTCACTTTAGGTTGTCCCTGGACGCTGCTTTCGCGACAGATATCGCTTCGCCTCCGCGAGGGCAGTGGCTCGTGTGCCGTTTTTGGCGATGCCAAGAAGTGCCTGATAGAAACCACGAGCTAACGCTGGCTCGCCAAGCGCGTGGGCCGCGCGCGCTGCGCCCAGCACGGAGTTGAATCGTCGCGGATACAGTTTCATCGAATGCCTGTAAGATGCCAGCGCCGCCGCCGGCTGGTTCTGTTCCATCAGCAGGTCTCCCAATAACTCGTTAGCCGGTAAAGTGGGTCCCGGTGTCACGGCCGGTTTCGGCGTCGAGTTTTCAAGATCAGCGGCTTCGCGCATCAACCGGACGCCGGATTCCTTTTGTCCTTGCGCGTGCGCGGTCCAGGCATTCAGCTCGAGTCCCAGCACCTGGATGTTTCGCGCGAACTGAGCCTCGCCGGCCTTGCGAGCCGCAGCCTCGAGTTCGCCCAGCCGTGCGCTCGCCCTTCGGGCCACGTCAAATTGTCCGAGGTGTGCGGCGCCCAGGCCGTGCCCGAATCGCGCGATGGCTTCCGGCCAGGGGAAGCGGTCCCAGTCGAGACTCGCGGGCTCGCGCGCCGTTAGCTGCGAGGCCTCGGCCCACGCACGCCGCTCCAATGCGTAGCGAGTCTGTGTTGAGGCGAGGTGAAACGCCGTCTTGACTGTAGGTTCCAGACGCTCAGTCGAGCGCAGCCGCTGCAATTGCGCGAACGCTTTGTCGTCCGCGCCCTGCTGCAGATAGGCATAGATGAGGTACTCGATTGCGTGCGGGAATTCATCCCACACGTATTGCCCCTTGTCTCCTGCCGGATACTCCAGGGCCGCATCGGCAGACTGCAGATTGCCGGCGATCGATGCGTTCCAATCACCGACGCGGGTATAGATATGCGTTGGCATATGCAGCGCATGCGGATTGCGCGGGGCGGTGGCCGCGTACTTGTGGGTTATCTCCAGCGACTCCCGTTCGCGTCCCGGCACGTCGTTAGCATGGACGAGATAGTGCATGGCGCCCGGGTGATCGGGATGCCGCGCGTAAACGCGCAGCAGGATTTCGGCAGCCTTGTCGGAGTTCGTGCGGGAGATCGCGTCGGAGGGAGCGGTGGCCAGCAGCCCGAGGGCGTAGAAAGCGGCGGCCTCGGCGTCATCCGGAAACGAGCTATGAACTTTTTCTGTCGCCTGTGCCCAGCGGCGGATGCGCAACCAATAGTCGGCGGACGCGGGCTCAAGGAAAAACGCTTCGGCGCTCGCAACGAAAAGCTGTTCGCGTTCCGTCGGTGGCTTGAGTGTCTTTGCCTGTTGCACCTCGTTCCAGCCACTCTGGCGCGCTTCAGGTCCGGGCCGCGTCGGCCACAGCGGCTGAAACAGCGTCATCGCAATGCCCCAATGCGCCATCGCACACTCGGGGTCAATCGCGGTAACCTGCTGAAACGCTTCCCGCGCCTGCGGATAGGTCATGTGATGCAGCAGCGCGACGGCGCGGTTGAACTCCACCTGCGCGGGCTGGGAGCAGCTGACGGGAAAGTCCACCGTGCCTAACGCGTGGTCCGCATGTTGCATGTCCTCACCACTGGAAGCGCTTGCGCCAGTCGCGAGCAGCACGGCGATCGCGCCGCCGCTGAGAGTAACCAGGAACTGCCGCAGTTTTTGCATTGCACCACCATGTACGTGCCCACGCAGCGTCGCAACCATACTCTCGTCCGCGCGGCTGGTCGAGCGTAACGGGCGCGCTCGTGATGTTAGTTACCGTGCTTGATTCGGCAGCGCCTGCAGGGTGAATTCCGCGCAGCGCGGGAGTACGATCACGCGTCGCGGCGGGTGTGGAGCCGCCCAACAATAAGAAAGGGGAGATTTTCATGCATTACCTGAGAGCAGCCGCAGTCGCTGTAGCGGGATTATTGGTACTGGCGGGATGTCAGAAAGCTCCGGCGGACACGTCCGCGGACAAAGCGGCGCTGCGCGCCATGCTGGTGGAATGGGACACCGCGTACAACGCTGGCGATGCGGACAAGGCCGCCGACATGTATTGGGAAGATGCCGTGCTGATGCCTCCGGGCGAGCCAGCTTCCACCGGCCGCGTGGCCATTCGCGCGTCGATGGACGCCGGCATGACGGCCGCCAAAGCCGCCGGAATGACGCTGGATGTTGCGGAAGCCAACATACTTGAAGTATCCGGCAACCTGGCGTTTGACTCCGGATCGTACGACGTCAAGGACGCTTCCGGCACGGTGGTCGATACCGGCAGCTACATCGGTGTGTACCAGAAGCGCGAAGGCAAGTGGGGCTACATCCGGGACATCTGGAACTCGGACAGACCGCCTGCACCGGCCCCTGCGGCGGCGCCCGCAGCGGCGCCAGACGCGACGGCCAAGAAGAAGTAGCCCGCCGCGTGCACCCTCCGGCGCCCCCCGGAACGTATAGGTTGTAAGACCGATACCAACAGGGGGGCGTCGATGGTCGCAAAAACATGTCTGGCCGCTTTGAGCCTGGTGCTGCTGTCGGCCTGCGCAGCAGCCCGCAGCGGCCAACTGCGGATCCCGAACTATGATCACCTGGATCGCAAGGCCGCGGACAAGACGTCTCTCAGTCTGTCCGGCAGTTTGTTGCGGCTGGCGCTGAAACTGTCCGACGCGGACGACAAGGATCCTGACCGCCAGCTGCTGGCGCAATTGAAGCGCGTCCAGGTACGCAGCTACGAATTCGCGACTGACCACGCCTATACGCAGGACGACATCGACATCGTGCGCCGGCAACTCGAGACGCCGCAGTGGAGTCAGCTCGTCAGGGTTCGAAATCCGAAGGAAAACGAACAAGTCGATGTCTTCATCTGCATCGATAACGGCGAGACCAGGGGCTTCGCGATCATCTCGGCCGAGCCGCGCGAACTGACTATCGTCAACATCGTCGGTTCGATCAGCATCGAGCAGTTGGAGCGCGTCCGGCGTGTTGCTGCAGGCAGCTAACAACGAGGATGAAGATCTGTCACGCGCGCAGCGTGGCGATCGCCAGGCGTTTGCGGGCCTGGTGCGCACACACCAGCGATCGGTGTACGGCCTGGCGCTGCGCATGCTGAGCCGCGCCGATCTCGCGGAAGAACTGGCGCAGGATGTGTTCCTCAAATTATTTCACGCGCTGCGCGATGTCACGTCGGCGGATCACCTGCGCTTCTGGCTGCGCCGCGTCACCGCCAATCTTGCGATCGATCGATTGCGGCAAAAGGCGCCAACGACGGCGCAGGACTTGCTTGCTGATGCCGAACCTGCCGCGCCTGACAACCATGCAGACCCGTTGCTGCAGCAGACGCTACGCCGCCTGGTCGCCGAGCTCGCGCCACAGGCACGCGCCGTGGTCCTGCTGCGTTACCAGGCGGATCTCGATCCGCTGGATATCGCCGAGGTGCTGGAGATGCCCGTGAACACCGTCAAGAGTCATCTGAAACGCTCGTTGGACTTCATGCGAGAACGTTTGGCGGAGGGCGCACGCCATGACTGAAGAGCTGGAAAACGAACTGCGCCGTTCATTGCGCACCAACGACCCCGGCGAGCTTTTTACGCGGCGTGTAATGCAGAGATTGCCGCACGAGCACCGCGCTGCACCGCGACGCTGGCTCACGTGGTCGGCCGGGCTTGCCGCATCGCTGCTGCTGGTCTTCGGAATACGCCAGAAAGTGCTGGAACAACGCGAGCAGGCCGCCGGCCTGCGCGCCAAACAGGAATTGCTGGAGGCGCTGCGCGTCACCAGCGGCAAACTCGACCTGGCCTATCAGGCCGTCGATAAGGAGAATGAGACGTGAACACCCGAATCAGTATACTGTTAGTCATCGCAACTCTGTTAGCAACCGGACCCGCGTGGGCGGATCCCAGCGGCAAGATTCGGTTGCCGAACCTGGCGGCGCTGGAAGCCAGGGCCAGTGAGACCGTCGAAGTCACGCTCGATGCCGCGCTGCTCGGCATGGCCAGCCGGTTTCTGGATGCCAAGAATCCGGAAGAAGCGGGCGTCAGGGAAATCGTCAACGGCCTGCAGGGTGTGTACGTGCGCAGCTATACCTTTGATGAACCCTTTACCCCGCAGAAGGCCGATGTCGACATGGTGCGCAGTCAGCTAACAGCGCCCGGCTGGAGTCGCATCGTCGGTGCGCGCAGCCGCAAGGACAATACCAACGTCGAGGTCTACATCCTGGTGTCGGGGCAGCAGGCCATGGGACTCGCGGTGCTGGCGATCGAGCCCAAGGAGTTCACTATCGTCAATATCGTCGGCGCCATTGACCTTGAGCGGCTGCATCGGCTCGAAGGACAACTGGGTGTGCCGAAGCTGGGGATTGCCAAGCAACCGTAGTGTCGGGCCGCAGGCTGCGACGCCGCTGCCTGTGGTCTAATCGCGCATGACCTCGAGCAGGCGCCCGTTCTGGCGGCAGACCCGTACGTTCATTCACCTTGGCCTTGCGCTGTTGCCATTGGTGCTATTGCTGCCGCATGTCCTGGGGCTAACGCGCTACGGGCTCATCGATCGGGTTGAAGGTTATCTCTATGACTTTCGGGTTCGGCAGACGCTGTTGTCCGGCCAGGACCCGCGAATTGTCATTGTGGATATCGATGAGCGCAGCCTCGCGGCGGTCGGGCAGTGGCCGTGGTCACGCGCCCGCCTCGCCGAGCTGCTGGACCGGCTCTTCGATGATTACGGCGTGCGAGTGGTCGGCATCGACATCACTTTTCCGGAACCCGAGAAGGCAACGGGCCTGCAGCTGCTGCGGGAACTGTCGCAGAGTTTTGCCGGCGACGCGCGCATTGCGCCGTGGGTTGACGCCCGCCGCAGCGCGCTCGATGCCGATCAGCGATTTTCCGAGGCGCTGGTCGCGCGCGATGTGGTGCTGGGCTACGTCTTCAAGGCGAAGCTGGATCCCGGCCAGCCGGGGACGGTCGGCGCCATTCCAGAACCCATCGCGGTCAGCGGCGCAACGCTGACGCGAGTTCCGTGGGTGGAGGCGGTTGGCTATACGGGCAATCTTGCGTTGCTTCAGCAGAATGCGAGCGCCGGCGGGTTCTTCAACACTTCGTTAGTCGACGATGATGGTGTCGTGCGCCGCATGCCACTGCTGCAGCGCTATCGCGGAAACCTCTACGAATCGCTGGCTCTCGCGACCGCGAGGCTGTCGAAAGCCGGAGCGGCGCTGCAGTTCGGTTTTCGCGGCGAGCGCAGTGCGGCTGAAAGGCTGGACTACATCGAACTCGCAGGCGTGCGCACCCGAGTCGACGAGCAGGGCGCGGCGCTGACCCCGTTTCGTGGCGGCGTCGGCAGTTTCCCCTACGTCTCCGCGTCTGAGGTACTCGCCAAACAGGCGGACACAATGGTCCTGAAAGATCGCATCGTGCTGATTGGCACCAGTGCGCCGGGCCTGCTCGACATCCGGCCAACGCCGGTCGCGAACCAGTATGTCGGCGTTGAGGCTCACGCGAACATGGTTGCGGGCCTGCTTGATGGCAGTGTACGCGCCGTACCGCCGCGCGCTCTGCTGCTGGAGCTAACAACACTGGCAATCCTGGCATCGCTGATGATCCTGATCGTCGCGCGAGTGGGGCCACTCAAGGCCCTGGCCGTGGTCATCGGCGCCGCACTGCTGGTGATCACCGGCAACCTGGTGTTGTTTCGTTTCTATGGTTGGGTGTTGCCGCTCGCCACGCCGCTGATTTATGTCGCCGCGGCGGCATTCCTGCTGCTGAATTACGACTACTTCATCGAATCGCACCGCAAGCGGCGCCTGCAGGGATTCTTCGGCCAGTATGTGCCGCCCGATGTTGTCAGCGAGCTCGACGCGGATGACGCGCAGATTTCCCTCGAGGGCGAGAGCCGCGAGATGTCGGTGCTGTTCTCGGACGTGCGCGGCTTCACGACCTTGTCCGAGGGCCTCAGTCCGCGTGAACTCACGGCCATGATGAACGAGTTGCTGACACCGCTGACCGCGGTGATTCAGTCGCAGCGCGGCACGATCGACAAATACATGGGCGACGCGATCATGGCGTTCTGGGGCGCGCCGCTGCTCGACGCGCAGCATGCGCGCCACGCGGTCCTCGCCGCGCTCGGCATGGTGCAACGCCTCGATGCCGTACGCCAGGATTTTGCGCGGCGCGGCTGGCCGGCAGTGCACGTGGGCGTGGGTGTGAGTTCCGGATTGATGAATGTCGGCAACATGGGTTCGCAGTTCCGCATGGCGTATACGGTGCTGGGCGATACCGTGAACCTCGGGTCGCGTCTTGAGGGGCTGACCAAGCAGTATGGCGTCGACATACTGATCAGCGCGCCAACCGCGGCCGCCATTGGCGACATCGTCTGTCGCGAAGTGGACCGGGTGCGCGTCAAGGGCAAGAACGAACCGGTCGCAATTTTTGAACCGCTGGGTCTCGCGAGCGAGCTGACCGAAACTCAACGCCTGCGCATTGAACGATTCGAGCAGGCGTTGTTGGCGTATCGCGCCCGCGATTTCGTCAAGGCGCAAGACATGTTGCGCGAGCTTGCAGCAGTGCAGCCCGAGAAATTGCTCGATGTCTATCTCGAGCGGATTGCGCAGTTTCAGCTGACGCCGCCGCCGCTCGACTGGGATGGCGTCTACGTCTTTACGTCGAAGTAGCGCAGCTTCCAAACTGTGAACTGGCTCACAGGCCGAGTGATGCAGTTCTCGCTTCCGACAATACCCGCAGCTGACATATTGCGTCGCGCCGCCGCGCGGCCGCATTCTACATAACACGATTCGGGTACACCGCTGCTGGTAGCGGTGCAGGGAGTTCGCGCATGAGCAAGTTTCGCATTGGCCTGTCGCTATTCATTCTATGTGCGGCGCCACTCGCGCGGGCGCAGTCCGGCGCTGATCCACTCATTGATCAGGCGCAACTGCTGATTACGGAACGCAACTCGGCGGCAGCGTACGCCTTGCTGCTGCCGCAGGAAGTCAATCGCGCCGGCGATCCGATGTACGATTATCTGTTAGGCATTGCGGCCCTCGACAGTGGCCGCGCTGCGGCGGCCGTGGCGCCGCTGGAACGCGTACTGGCGGCGCAACCAGGTTTCTCCGGCGCGCGCATGGAGTACGCGCGCGCCTTGTACGAGCGAGGCGACTTCGCGGCGGCCGGTGAGCAGTTCCAGACGTTGCTGACGCAGTCACCTCCACCGCGCACGCAGGAGGTGATCAGGACGTATCTCGAGGCCATCGATCGCGGTCGCGGTGTCGCCGGATCCCGGTTCACGCCTTCCGTCGATTTCGGTAGTGGCTACGACAGTAACGCGAATGGTTCGACAGCCGACTCGCAGTTCCTCGGCTTTACGCTGAATGCGCGCAATGTCGAACAAGAGTCTGCCTTTCTGGAGGGCGGCCTGGGGCTCGCGCATAGCGTGGCGCTCGGTGCGCGTTCAGGACTCGCTTCATCCTTGCACCTCTCGCATCGGCGTAACCCGGACGCGCCCTTCGTCGATCAATCCATCGCTGCACTCGCCTCCACCTGGCTGTTCAAGTCCGGTGAGACGCGCGGCAGTATCGGCTTCAACGGCTTCTATGGACTGCTGGACGGTGAAGATCACCAGGTGCAGGCGAATCTCGAATTCGGGCTTGCCCGGCGATTCGCCGGCGACTGGGAGATATCCGGCCTGGCGCGCGTCGGACGTGTTGATTATCTGCAACCGGTCCTCGAGATCATGGAAGTGGATCGCTTGTTAGGTGGCCTGGCGCTGACGCGCTTCAACCTGGGTGATCGATCGGGTCGCCTGGGCGTGGCGCTCATCGCGGGCCAGGATGACGCGCGGCTTGCCGGGTCGCCCTATGGCAATGATCGATACGGTGCGCGCCTGTTTGGCGGCATGCTACTGCGGCCACAGAGCACGCTGTACGCCGAGATATCGTATCAACGCGCCGATTTCAAGGGCGGTTCCGGATTTTTCGGTGTCGATCGCAGTGACAATCAGGCTGTCGCCGTCATTGGCCTTGATTTCGAGAACTGGCCGGCAACGGGCTGGAGCCTCAGCCCGCAATTGCGGCATACCCAAAACGATTCCAACGTTTCTCTTTATGAATTCTCGCGTACCGAGGCGGCCGTATTTCTGCGCCGCTCGTTTCGCTGATCGGGGTCAAACATGAAAAGAATATTTTTTGTTTTGGCGATGTTTGCGATCGGCGCCGCTCATGGCGCTGCCGGCAAGGCAGTTTTCGTCTCTGGCAAGGTCACTGCAGAGGGCCCCAGGCCGCGCGTCCTCGCAGCCGGTGCTGACATAAATGTCGGCGACACAATTGTCACGGCGGTCAAGTCGCGCGCGCAACTTGCGATGAACGACGGCCAGCGCTATGCGCTGCGTGCCGGCAGCAGTTTGCGCATTGACGCTTTTTCACTGCCGGCCGCCGTCAGCAAAGGAGCCCAGGCCACCGCCGTCGCTGCGGATGGGCAGAGTTTTTTTACCTTGCAGAAGGGCGGCTTTCGCAGCGTGTCGGGCGCGATCGGCAAGCAGGACCCGACTGCGTACCAGGTGCGCACACCCGTTGGGACGCTCGGTATTCGCGGCACGATCTGGGCGGCGGTGTTCTGTCGTGACGACTGCGATGACGCGCCGGGGCTGGCGCCCGGCCAGCCGATTCGCAATGGACTTTATATCGGGGTCGATCAGGGACGGATTCATTTCGCGGGTCGCGGCCTCGATCTCGAATTGAACGCAGGCGAATACGCGTTTATCGCGCTCGACGAAGTGCCCATCGAGCGCCTGAAACAACCGCCGGTGTTCCTGCTCGGTGACGGTGCCGGTCCGCTGGAAGTTGCCGGCAATGGTCCGCGCACACCTGCGCAATCACTCGGCAAAGCGGCAGATTTTTCTGACCGGCGCAGCCCGCTGCCTGAGCCCACCCTGGCCGATCTTGCGCCATTGCCCGTGACCAGCGACGCAGCGGACCAGGACATCAGCGCCCAGGGACCGCGTGGAGCAGTTATCGATCTAACACAAGGCGGCAACCCGCCGCAGCGTTCGCTGGCGTATGCGCCTGGCGGCGGTCAGGCGCCG
>DAIQQI010000088.1:0-10229 GCA_036786925.1 Steroidobacteraceae bacterium | reverse complement strand
GTCGTGAGTGTGTCATCGTCGCCAACGACGCCACGGTCAAGGGTGGCACCTATTACCCGTTGACCGTGAAGAAGCACTTGCGGGCGCAGGAGATCGCCGCCGAGAACTGTTTGCCGTGCATCTACCTGGTCGATAGTGGCGGGGCGTTTCTGCCCCGGCAGGATGAAGTATTTCCGGATCGCGATCATTTCGGCCGGATCTTCTTCAATCAGGCAAACCTGTCGGCGCGGGGCATCGCGCAGATCGCCGTCGTCATGGGCAGTTGCACGGCGGGCGGCGCGTATGTTCCGGCCATGAGCGATGAGGCGGTCATCGTCCGCGAGCAGGGCACGATATTTCTCGGCGGACCACCGCTGGTCAAGGCCGCTACCGGCGAAGAAGTGACCGCCGAAGATCTCGGCGGCGCGGATGTGCACACGCGGATCTCGGGTGTTGCCGATCACCTGGCCGACGACGACCTGCACGCGCTGGCGCGCACCCGCGAAATCGTCACGCGCCTCGGGCCGCCGCAGAGGGCGGACATACGGCTCGCCACTTCGGTTGCGCCGCGGTTCGCGGCCGAGGAACTGCGCGGCATTGTGCCGCTGGATGCGCGCCACACTTTCGACGTCCGCGAGGTTATTGCGCGCCTGGTGGATGACAGCGCGTTTGACGAGTTCAAGGCGCGTTACGGTACGACCCTGGTGTGCGGATTTGCGCGCATCGAGGGCGTGCCGGTCGGTATCATTGCTAACAACGGGATCCTGTTCAGCGAGTCGGCGCTGAAGGGCGCGCATTTCATAGAGCTTTGCTGCCAGCGCAACACGCCGCTGGTGTTTCTGCAGAACATCACCGGCTTCATGGTCGGTCGCAAGTACGAGAACAACGGCATCGCCCGCGACGGCGCCAAGCTGGTGACTGCCGTGGCCTGCGCGCGTGTGCCGAAACTGACCATGGTCATCGGCGGTTCGTTCGGCGCCGGCAACTACGGCATGTGCGGCCGCGCCTACGGTCCGCGGTTCCTTTGGCTCTGGCCCAATGCGCGCATCAGCGTCATGGGCGGCGAGCAAGCCGCCAGCGTGTTGTGGCAGGTGCGCATCGATGCGATGGCCGCCAATGGCAAGACGCCGGCGGCCGACGAAGAAGCGCGGTTCAAGCAGCCGGTCCGTGACCAGTACGAGCGGCAGGGCCATCCTTACTACGCTTCCGCGCGTCTCTGGGACGATGGCATCATCGATCCCGCCGATTCGCGCCGCGTGTTAGGCCTGGGACTGCATGCCTGCCTCAATGCGCCCATCGAACCGACGCGCTTCGGCGTGTTCCGGATGTAGCGGTGCGAATCCGATGGGCATGATCGCCAGTGTGCTGATTGCCAACCGCGGTGAAATTGCGGTGCGCATCATCCGCAGTGCGCGCCGCATGGGCATCCGTACGGTTGCAGTGTTCTCCGACGCGGATAGCGCGGCGCAGCACGTGGCGCTGGCCGACGAGGCGGTCTACCTGGGGCCGGCGGCAGCTGCCGAGAGTTATCTGAACTTCGAGCGCGTGCTCGCGGCCGCGTACCGCACCAAGGTCGCCGCCATTCACCCAGGCTACGGATTTCTCTCGGAAAATGCCGACTTTGCCGTGGCCTGCCGGGCCGCCGGCATCGAGTTCATCGGGCCGGACGAGCGCGCCATACGTGTCATGGGATCCAAGTCCGCAGCCAAGGAAGCGGTCGCTGCGGCGGGTGTCCGGACCATTCCGGGTTATCTCGGCGAGCGGCAGGATGCTGCGACGCTCGCGCGCGCGGCGGATCGAATCGGCTATCCGCTGCTGGTCAAGGCAGTTGCCGGTGGCGGCGGCAAGGGCATGCGCATCGTGCGCGAAGCCGCCGCGTTAGGCGAAGCCTTGTCAGGCGCGCGCCGCGAGGCGCGGGCGGCCTTCGGTGACGACCGCGTGCTGCTCGAGCGGTTCCTGGAACGGCCAAGGCATGTCGAAGTGCAGGTGTTCGGCGATCGCCACGGCAACCTTGTGCACCTGTTCGAACGCGACTGCTCGCTGCAGCGTCGGCACCAGAAAGTCATCGAGGAAGCACCGGCTCCAGGCTTGTCGCCGCAGCTGCGTGCCACGCTGCATAGCCAGGCGCTGGCTGCTGCACGCGCTGTCAGCTACGTCGGCGCGGGAACAGTCGAATTCCTGGTGGAGGATGGCGAGGCCTGGTTCATTGAAATGAATACGCGGCTGCAGGTCGAGCACCCGGTTACCGAGTTGATCACCGGCCTTGACCTGGTCGAATGGCAGTTTCGCATCGCCAGTGGCGAGCCGCTGCCGCTGGCGCAGTCCGATATTCACGCGCAGGGGCATGCGGTGGAGTTGCGCATCTGCGCTGAAGACCCGCGCCAGGGATTGTTGCCATCGATTGGGCGGCTGACATGCTTTGAGCTCGAAGGCGCATCGGTGCCCTGGGTTCGATTTGATACCGGTTTCGTCGCCGGCGACACCGTAACGCCGCACTACGACTCCATGCTCGCTAAGTTGATTGTGCATGGCCCGGACCGCGACAGTGCCATCGAACGTGCGCGCCGTTCGCTGTGCGCGCTGCGCGTTGCGGGCGTTGCGACCAATCGCAGTTTCCTCGACGCGTTAATGGGGCAACCGGCGTGGTTGCAGGGTCACTTTGATACCAACCTGATTACCCGGGAGCAGGAGTCGATTCTGGCGGCTGCCGCTGCCAACGCGGCTGACATGCCCGTCGAGGTGCGCGCGTTGTTAGCTATCGCGCTGATGGATCCTCCTGCGCAACCCGGCGCTGCGCAAAGTCCCTGGGACAGCCGCGACGGCTTCAGTCCCAACCTGCCGCGCCTGGTGCGCCTGTGGGTCGAGGGTGGCGGCATGGTGCGCCTGGAATGCCTGCGCCAAGCCGAGTGGCGCGTCAGCTGGCCTGACGGATCGGTAGTCGAAATCCTCGGCCTGCAGATCGGCGACGGCACGATCTCGGGCCTGGTCAACGGGCAGCGTTGGTCGGCCAAACTGCTGCGCGACGAGGAAAGCTGTACCTGGGTTGGCGCGGAAGGCAGCTTTTCACTGCAACATTATCGTGCCAGCGCTGACGACAGCGCCGGCGCTGGCGGCAGCGCTGACAAACAGGTGCGCGCGCCGATGCCGGGGCAGATCCTCGCCGTGCATGTCAAACCGGGCGACAATCTTGAGCGCGGCGCGCGGCTCGTGACATTGGAAGCGATGAAAATGGAGCACACGCTGACAGCGAGCAGCGCCGCGACGGTCAGCAAGGTCGACTGCCAGCCGGGACAACGCGTGCAGGATGGCGCGGTGCTGCTGCGCCTCGATCCGGCCTGAAGAAGTCCCGGGCCCCGCTACTGCAGGGCCTCCAGCGCATCGACGTACCGCAGGCCCAGTGCCTGGGCCACTTCCTTGTGGGTGACCAGCCCGTTGTGCACATTGAGGCCATTGCGCAGGTGCGGATTGGCGATCAAGGCTGCGCGAGCACCCTTGCCGGCGATATCGAGCACGTAGGGTAACGTGGCATTGTTGAGCGCAAACGTCGACGTGCGTGGCACGCCGCCCGGCATGTTAGCAACGCAATAGTGGATGACGCCATCGACTACATAGGTCGGTTCATCGTGGGTGGTAGGCCGCGTGGTCTCGAAACACCCGCCCTGATCGACGGCTACGTCGACGACGACGGACCCCGGTTTCATCTTGCGCACGATGTCGCGGGTCACCAGCTTGGGGGCGGCTGCGCCTGCAATCAGCACGCCGCCGATGACCAGGTCGGCTGCCATGCAATGATGCTCGATCGCAGCACGGGTCGAGAATACCGTGTTGAGGGGCCGGCCGAACTGCATCCACAGGCGCCGCAGCACATCGACATTGCGATCCAGCACCCAGACATCGGCGCCCATGCCGAGCGCGATATCGATCGCATGCGTGCCGACCACGCCGCCGCCCAGCACCACGACTTTCGCCGGGTCGACGCCCGGTACGCCACCTAACAGAACGCCGAGCCCGCCATGGGCTTTTTCCAGGAAGTAGGCGCCGGCCTGGATCGACATGCGGCCGGCGACTTCCGACATCGGTGCTAACAACGGCAGGCCGCCGGCCGCCGACGTGACGGTTTCGTAGGCAATGCAGGTGGCGCCGCTGGCGATCAGTTCCTGGGCCTGTTCCGGATCGGGCGCGAGATGCAGGTAGGTGAACAGGACCTGGCCCTTGCGCAACCGTTTACGTTCCACGGCCTGCGGTTCCTTGACCTTGATGATCATGTCGGATTCCGCAAACACGGCGTCTGCGGTCGGCAGGATGCGCGCCCCCACAGACTGGTATTCGGCATCGGTCACGCCGATGCCCATGCCGGCGCCGGCTTCTACCGTGACCTGGTGGCCATGCTCGACCACCTCGCGCACACTCGCCGGCACCAGGCCGACGCGATACTCGCGCACTTTGATTTCCTTGGGGACGCCTATTTTCATGTGCAAACTCTCTGTCGTTAGCCGGATATCCGATTATTCTACTCCCGTGCGGCTATTGGACATCCTCCAGAAGAGCGCCCGGGCAGGGTGGCGAAAGTCTAAAATACCATTCTGATGACCACTCCGTCCGCGCCCCTGACGCTGTTCGAGAAACTCTGGCGACAGCACCTGATTGCCGAGCTGCCGGGCGGCGTCGGATTGCTGGCCATAGACCGGGTGTTCCTGCACGAGCGCACCGGATCCATAGCGCTCAAGAGCCTGCATGAATCCGGCCGGACGGTGCGCGATCCGGCGCGCGTGTTCTGCACCATGGATCACATCGTCGACACCTTTCCCGGGCGTGGCGATGACACGCGCATGCCAGGAGGCAAGGCCTTCATCACCGAGACCCGATCCGCTGCGTTGGCCGCCGGGATCCGCCTGTTTGACGTCCGCGATCCGGACCAGGGCATCGTGCACGTGATTTCGCCGGAACTGGGCATCGCGTTGCCCGGAGCGACCATCGTTTGCCCGGACAGCCACACCTGCACGCAGGGCGCGTTAGGCGCGTTTGCCTGGGGTATCGGCTCGACCGAGGCGGAACATGCGCTCGCGACCGCTACGCTGCGGGTCCAGAAACCGAAGAGCATGCGCGTCAGCTTCACCGGCGTGTTAGGTCCGGGAGTCAGTTCCAAGGACCTGAGCCTGGCGCTGATCGCCAGGCACGGCTCGGTCGGTGGCAATGGTTATGCGGTCGAGTTTGCCGGCGCGGCGGTGCGCGCGCTCGACATGGAAGCACGCCTGACGTTGTGCAACATGGCCACGGAATTTTCCGCAGTGACGGGTTTCATTGCCGTGGACGATGTGACTATCGACTACCTGCGCGGCCGCCGCTACGCGCCGCAGGCGGCGGCATTCGATGCCGCCGCCGTCGCATGGCGCGACCTCAAAAGTGATCCGGGTGCGAGCTTCGATGCCGAGATCGAAATCGATGTCACGGGACTGGCGCCGATGGCGACCTGGGGCACCAGCCCGCAGCATGCGGTGCCGGTGACCGCCTCGGTACCTGATGAGGCGGACAGCGGCACCACGCCGCAGTCATACCGGCGGGCGCTGGAGTACATGGGCGTGACCGCGGGCGCGGCGCTCACGGACCTGACCATTGATGCGGCCTTCATCGGTTCCTGCACTAACAGCCGCGTATCGGACCTGCGGCGCGCCGCTGCCGTGTTGCGTGGGCGCAAGGTTGCGCCGGGCGTACGGGCAATCTGCGTCCCCGGATCCATGACGGTCAAGCGCCAGGCGGAAGCGGAAGGCCTGGACCAGGTATTCCGCGAAGCCGGCTTCGAGTGGCGCGAATCGGGCTGCTCCATGTGTTTTTTCTCGGGCGGCGAAAGCTTCGGCAAGCGCGAGCGCGTGGTCTCATCCACCAACCGTAACTTTGAAAGCCGACAGGGCCCCGAGACGCGGACGCATATCGCGAGTCCCGAAACAGTCGCAGCGAGCGCCATTGCCGGGCACCTGGCCGATGTGCGCCTGTTGAGCAGCGTGCCGGCAGGGCGGGGCTGAACATCATGCGGCCATTTACCACCATCACCGCCGTCGCTGCGCCGCTGCTGCGCGACAATATCGATACCGACATCATTATTCCGTCGCGGGAAATGAAGTCGGTCTCGAAGACCGGCCTGGCGGACGGCCTGTTCGCCGGCTGGCGCTACCGCGAGATCGGCGGTCGTGACCCGAATCCGGAGTTCGTGCTGAACCGGCCTGCCTATGCGGGCACCGCCATTTTGTTAGGTGGCGGCAATTTCGGCTGCGGCTCGAGCCGTGAACACGCCGCGTGGGCGCTGGCCGAATATGGCATCCGCGCGGTGCTGGCGCCGAGTTTTGCGCCGATTTTCTTTGGCAACTGCGTCCGCAATGGAATTGCGCCGGTAAAGTTGCCCGCCGACGTCATCACCGCGATCGCCGGCAGCGTGGCGCAGGACCCGGCAGGCACGCCGCTCACGGTGGACTTGCGCGCAATGCGCGTCAGCCTGGCGGACGGCCGGCATTGGTCCTTTGAGATGGGCGCAGAGCAGCGTGAGATGCTGCTGGAAGGCCTGGACGGGATCGATCTGACCTGGAAATGGCGCGCGCAGATCGAGGACTTTCTGGCTGCCGACCGCAGGGCGCGGCCGTGGATCTATCTGGATAAATCTGTTAGGTAACAATGTGAGTGAAAAGATCCTGATCAGTGAGGTTGGCCCGCGCGACGGCTTGCAGAGCATCGCCAATATCATGCCGCTGGCTGCAAAACAGGCCTGGATCACGGCCGAGGCGGCTGCGGGCGTCACGGAAATTGAAGTTGGCAGTTTCGTCCCGGCGAAGATCCTGCCGCAGCTCGCCGACACGGCCGAGGTGGTCGCGTTCGCCCGTGGCATCCCGGGGCTCACTGTGGCGGCGCTGGTGCCGAACCTTAAAGGCGCCGAGGCGGCGGTCGCGGCCGGCGCGCACAAGATCACGATTCCTTTGTCGGCGTCCGAGACCCACAGCTTGAAGAACGTGCGGCGCACGCATGCGCAGATGCTGGATGAAGTCCGCGGCATCGTCAGCCTGCTGCGCACGCTGCCCGCAGACCGGCGTCCGAAGTTCGAGGGCGGCTTATCCACCGCGTTTGGCTGCACGATCGAAGGCATCGTCAAACCGGAAAAGGTCGTCATGCTGGCCGAGCAGTTGATGGCCGCGGGTTGCGATGAAGTCGGGTTGTCAGATACTACGGGCTATGCGAATCCCGCCCAGGTGCGTGATCTGGTCCGGCGGGTCAAGGCTGCAGTCGGTGATCACGCGCTATCGGGCCTGCATCTGCACAACACACGCGGACTTGGGCTGGCGAACGTGATCGCCGGGCTCGAGGTCGGCATCACGACCTTCGACAGTTCGTTAGGTGGCCTGGGGGGCTGCCCGTTTGCGCCCGGCGCCTCCGGCAACATCGTCACCGAAGACCTGGTCTTCATGCTCGAAGCCATGGGACTGAAGACCGGCATCGACTTGCCGAAGCTGCTCGCGGTACGCGATATTCTGCGCGCGGCGCTGCCGGATGATGAATTGTATGGATTTACGCCGGACGCGGGACTGCCGCTGGGTTTTGTGCCGGCTACGGGGGGATCTCGGGCATGACTGCACCCATGCGACCGGCGCCGCTGGCCGGCATCCGCATTGTCGAATTCACCCACATGGTGATGGGTCCGGCGGTCGGCGCCATCATGTCCGAGCTTGGCGCCGAAGTGATCCGCGTCGAGCCGGTTGGCGGCGACGCGACCCGGGTCTTGTTAGGCTCCGGCGCCGGATATTTTCCGATGTACAACCGCGGCAAGAAGAGCATTTGCCTCGATCTCAAGAACCCGCGCGGACTGGAAATCGCGCGCCAGTTGTGCCGCCAGGCCGATGTGGTGGTGGAAAATTTTCGCAGCGGCACGATGGAAAAGCTGGGACTGGGCTACGACGCGCTGGCGCGCCTGAACCCGCGCCTCATCTATTGTTCCGAGAAGGGTTTTCTCAAAGGCCCGTATGAAAACCGTACGGCCCTCGATGAAGTGGCGCAGATGATGGGCGGGCTGGCCTATATGACAGGCCCGCCGGGTACGCCGTTGCGGGCCGGCACGTCGGTCATCGATGTGACCGGGGGCATGTTTGGCGTCATCGCCATCATGGCGGCGATCGAAGAGCGGCATCGCACGGGCCGTGGCCAACAGGTGTCGAGCTCGCTGTTCGAGACCACGGTCTATCTGGTCGGTCAGCACATGGCGCAGAAAGCGGTAACCGGCCAGGCCGCGCGACCCATGCCGGTGCGGATTTCAGCGTGGGCGATCTACAACGTCTTTGAAACCTCGGACAACGACCACGTGTTCGTCGGCATTGTGTCGGACAGTCTGTGGGAAAAATTCTGTGCGGCATTCGACCAGCCGGAATTGGCCGCCAATCCCGACTACAAGACCAATTCGCAGCGGGTGCTGGCGCGTGACAGCCTGCTGCCGCGCATACGTGAGCTGTTCAAGACTTTCAGGAAGGCGGATCTGGTGGCGAAACTGGAGCGCACGGGTCTGCCGTTTGCGCCGATCGGCAAGCCCGAGGAACTGTTCGACGATCCGCATCTGCTGGCCAGCGGCGGACTCGGATTGACGACCTTGCCGGATGGCCGCGAAACACTGTTACCGATCCTGCCGATTGAAATGGGCGGCCTGCGGCCGCAGCAGGATGGCAGTCTTGCCAAGCCCGGCCAGCAGACCGATGAGGTGCTGGCGATGTTAGGTATTGCGGGCAGTGATATTGCGGCGCTACGCGCGGCCAAGGTTGTCGGCTGAGCGCGGGTAGCAGCGAACTTCCGCGCCGACCCGCAAGTTCTCGCCGGCGCTGCTTTGCAGGTAGGCGTTCTCGCCAAAGGTCACGCCAAGCAGTGCCTTGTTCCAGCGGTACTTCTTCAACGTCGCGGTCGGATCCGGCCCCGGCAGGCCGGTCGTCTGATCAATCGACGGGATCACGCAGCGAGTGCAGGGCTTGCACAGCCGTAGCGTGACGGGTCCTATTTCGAGCCGTTCGATCTGATCTTCCGCCCAGGGCGGCAACCCCGCGAGCACGATGTTAGGCCGGAAGGCGTTCATGACCAGCGTGGCGCCCATCTTGAGGCTGAGGTCATCGAGCGAGGCCTGGTTGGCCACCAGAATCGGGTAGCCGTCGGCGAATGCGACCGGGACGACCTCGCCAGGAGTCATGGCCGGATTCGCGCGCCGCGCCAGGTCGGGCCCGGCGTGCACCAGCCTGACCGGCTCACCGACAAATTCACTACACCAGCGGGCCGCTTCATCACCGCAATCTTCGGCATTGCCCCTATGCGACCAGATATCAACAAGCCTGAGAACCGGCCCGGCCGGGATCGGCACTGTTAGCCTGGGCAGCGACCCGATTGGACCAAGCTCGAGACCGCCGTCAACCGGGACCGCCGGCAGCAGGGCCAGGCGCGCCTGGGTGCGCTGGGTGATGAAGCGGCCGCGCGCGTCGACCAGCAGCCAGTGGCGGTCGAAGCGCAGGCCGCGCGGGTCGACGGCGACTTCCTGCCTGCCGATCCCACGTGCCGACTTGAGTGGATAGACGGCAAGGTCCTGTACGCGCGCGAGCCACATTGTGGCAATGTTACGCCTTCGGTCATTGAAGGGAATCCGCCATGCAATCGGAGTTGCGTCGTCTGCTCGGGAACAATGTCGGCGCGGATGAGCTGATCGACGATCCGGTCGAAGCGGCTGCGCTGGCAAGCGATGTCTATATCGCCGGCACTGCGCTGGGCGCGCTGCGTTGCCGCAGCGCCGACACGCTGTCCAGAGCCATGGCCATCTTGCACCGCGAACGCATCGCGATGGTGCCGCGCGGCGGTGGCATGTCCTATACCGGCGGCTATGTCCCCGCACGCACACGCAGCGTCATCATCGACACCAGTGTGATGAATCGCATTATCGAGATCAGCCCTGAGAACATGCTGATCAGCGTCGAAGCGGGCGTCACGTGGAAGGCGATACACGAGGCCTTGAAGCCGCTCGGGCTGCGCCTGCCTTTTTTCGGTACTTTTTCCGGAGCGAAGGCGACCGTTGGCGGCGGTCTTTCCAATGGCGCGCTGTTCCTGGGCAGCGCCCGTTACGGCACGGCCACGGACTGCATGTTAGGTCTCGAGGTGATCCTGGCGGATGGCACACGGGTGCGTACCGGGCAATCGGGGTTCGAGCACGTCGACCATTGCTTCTATCGCACCTATGGACCGGACCTCGCCGG
>DAIQQI010000087.1:0-10264 GCA_036786925.1 Steroidobacteraceae bacterium | reverse complement strand
ACCTGGAAGCACACGCGATCCGGCTGTGCCTTGCTGGAGCGCAGCTGCAATTCCAGCCAGTCAGGCAGCGACGGATCGAGGACGGTATCGCGCGACAACCTGACAAAGAGGCACCCTGGGCGTTTTTGCGCCGCGACGTTGAGCGCGGCGCCGATGACCCAGCGATCGATATTGCGCAGCAGGTCGTTACGTTCGGCGGCCGGCATGAAATCCGACGGCAGCACTTCCTTGCCGGTCTGGTCGAGCATGCGCACCATGACATCGAACATCTTGGGATCATCGCCCTGCAGGCTTGCCACCGGCTGCTGCACGAGCTTGAAGCGATTCTCGATCAGCGCCGACTTGATGTGTTTCACCCAGATCGTGTCGTAAGCTAACACCCGTGAATCGGCATCGGCGCGGTCGATGTGCGCGATCTGCGCGTTGCCGCGGGCACGCGCCTTGCGCACCGCCTCGATCGCATCGAAAATGGCGGCGTCGACGTCCGGGTTGCTGTGCGGAACGTTGCTGAGGCCGACGCTGCAGCTGATATTCACCGGTTTGTTGCCGGTATTGATGGCGATCTTGCTGACCTGCGCGACCAGCCGTTCGGTCCAGGCGTCGAGATCGCTGCTGTTGCCGCGCTCGATCAGCGCCAGGAACGACGGCCCGCTGAAGCGGCCGGCCAGATCGTTCGCGGACAAATGCGATTTCAGCAGCGTCGCGAATTCGCTCAGCACATGTTCGCTGGCTTCAACGCCGATTTCCTTCTCGAGCGCGGAGAACCGGTCGAGACGGATGCAGGCGATCGAGCGCAGGCCACCGGGCGCGGGCTGCGACAGGCGGTCGCGGATCGCGTCGATCAGCGGCCGGCGCTGCAGCAGTCCGGTTGCAGAGTCGCGCCGCATTGCCTCGGCGAGTTCGGCGGCGAGATCCTTGCCGTCCGAGGTCCGTTTGCGCGCCGGCACGATCAGCCGCACGCTCGGGTCGCCGTCGAAGTTGCCGGTTGTCAGCGTCACATCGATGGCCAGCGTGCTGCCGTCCGAGACGCGCGCCAGCGCGCTCAGGCTGTGATCCTGCCAGCGGCCCTGCAACGCTGAGCTCAGGGCGCCTTTCAATCCGGCATGCGCCACTGGTTCAAAGAAATCCATCAGCGGCTGGCCGAGAAAGACATTGGCGTCGACATGCCCGAACAGTTCCAGCCATGATTCGTTAGCTTCTACAACGATGCCTTCCTGCACCTGCGCGATCGCATCGTGGGAACTGGCGAGCACGCTTTCGAGCTGCTTGCGGTAGTCGCGCGCGGTTTGCAGCGTGGTATTCAGAGCCCGTTCGAGCCGATAGGTGCGCAGCTCGCGCAGCATGACCGCTTCCAGGCGCGCCGGTTGCTGCAGGGACACCAGGTCCCGCGCGCCCATGCGCATCAACTCGGCGGCAAACAATTCACTGAAATCATCGCTGATGGCCAGCAGCGGAACTTCCGGCGCCACCTGCTCGCGGACCCGGGCGGCGTCCAGGGTCATCTGCGAATCATTGCCAACCACCAGCAGCAATTCGGGGTTGATCTGCGGCAGTGCATCGGCCAGATCCGGCAGCCCCGGAATCCAGGTGCAATGGGACGGCTGGCCGGCGCGACGCAAAATGCTGTTGATCGACTCGACGGGATCCCGTGAAGCCGACAGAACAATGACCGGTACCGCCGAGTTGTCGCTCAATTGTGCCCCGCACTCAATCTGTGGCGCTGTGGTCTTTCCAGCAATTGAACTTTATCCGGCGGCTGGGTCCCCCCCTGTGAGCCAGCGCACAGCTTGACGGTCAGGTTGGGGCGAGACCGGCCGAAATGACGGTTTTCGCGGGCCGGTCGGGTATTTCCCTGACCAGCCGCGGCAACAGGTAGCCGGGCAGTGTGTGCGCCAGCTCAGTCATCAGTCCGCGCGCCAGGGCCTCGTTGACCTCAAAATGGGCCGCGCCGCGCACCGGATCCAGCAGGCGCAGGTAGTAGGGCAGTACGTTGCAATCGAACAGGCGGCGCGACAGCGCGGCTAACACCTGCGCATCGTCATTCACGCCGGCTAACAGAACCGACTGGTTGAGCAGGGTCACGCCGGCGGTGCGCAGGCGCGCACAGGCGGCGGCGACCTCCACGTCGATTTCGTTAGGGTGGTTGCAGTGCAAAACGACAGTCGTCTTCCACGGCAGGGATCCGCGCCAGGCGATGAAGCCGGCATCCACGCGCGCCGGCAGCACGATCGGCTGGCGCGTGTGAATGCGCAGCCGCTTGAGGTGCGAAATCGGCAGCAGGCGTGCGCCGAGGTTGGCCAGGCGGGCGTCGCTGAGTGTCAGCGGATCGCCGCCACCAGCCCCAGGTCGGCCAGCAATTCCAGCGGGCGCCGGTAGCCGGCGGCCTGTTGCTGCTGTCAATTTGCGGAAGTTTGGCGTCTCTCGGTGCTTGCCGGTATCATGCGCGGCCTTTGTGGCCCGGGATCGGGGCCGCGTATTGTGCTGATTCAGGAAACGTCATGTCGAGCTATAACACCAACGAATTCAAGTCCGGTCTCAAGATCCTGATCGACGGCGATCCGTATTCCATCGTCGAAAACGAGATGGTCAAGCCGGGCAAGGGCCAGGCGTTCAACCGCGTCCGCGTCCGCAACCTGCGCACCGGCCGCACGGTCGAGAAAACCTGGAAATCCGGCGATTCGGTCGAGGCTGCCGATGTCGTCGACATGGATATGCAGTACCTCTACAAGGACGGCGATTTCTATTACTTCATGGTGCCGGAGTCGTTCGAACAGTACACCGCCGGCGCTACCGCGGTCGGCGATTCAGCGCAATGGCTCAAGGATGGCATCAGCTGCGTGGTGACGCTGTGGAATGGCCAGCCGTTGCAGGTGGTTCCGCCGTCGCACATCGAGCTAACAATTATCGAAACCGATCCGGGCCTGCGCGGCGACACCGCCACCGGCGGCACCAAGCCGGCCAAGGTCGAGACCGGCGCCGTGGTGCGCGTGCCGCTGTTCATCAACCAGGGCGAAGTGATTCGTATCGATACCCGCACCGGCGAGTACATCTCGCGCGCCAAGGGCTGATGCCCCGCTGCTAACAGTCGCTGGCTGCCAGCCAGATGGCGGCCAGCGCTTCGATACCGCGCTGATCCCCGGCCGTGAAGCGGCCATGCCGCGGACTGTCGATATCCAGCACGCCGATCAATCTCCCATCGGCGGCGGTCAGCGGCACCACCAGTTCCGAGTTCGAGGCGCTGTCGCAGGCGATATGCCCGGGGAACGCATGCACGTCGTCGATGCGCTGGGTGCTGCGGGTGGCCGCGGCGGTGCCACACACGCCCCGGCCCATGGCGATCCGCACGCAGGCGGGCTTGCCCTGAAACGGACCCAGCACGAGCGTGTCGCCGCGCAGGAAATAAAATCCCAGCCAGTTGAGCTCCGGCAGCGCCTGGTACAGCAGCGCACTGCAATTGGCGGCATTGGCAATCGGGTCGCGCTCGCCCTGCAGCAAGGCGGCCAGGTCGCGTGCTAACAAGCGATACGCGGTTGTGGGGTCCGTGGCGAACGGGTAGTCAGGGGTGGCGGCAACCGGTTCCATGCTCAGGCCCGATCCAGTGTAAAGCTGATCACGGCGCCGAGCTCTGTGGCGCCCAGAGCTAACATGACGAGACGGTCAAAGCCGAGCGCCACGCCGGCGCAGGGCGGCAGACCCTGCGCCAGTGCCGCCAGGAAACGCTCATCCGGCGGATGCACGCGCAGTCCGAGGCGCGCGCGCGAAGCGCGGTCTGCCTCGAAACGCCGCGCCTGCTCGACCGGGTCCACCAGTTCTTCAAAGCCATTTGCGAGTTCTGTGCCCTGCCAGTAGAGCTCAAAGCGCAGCGCGTAGCGCGGATCCTCGGCGTCCAGCCGCGCCAGTGCCGCCTGGCTGGCCGGATAGTGCGTCAGGAACTCCGGTCCTTCGGCGCCGAGCTGCGGGCCCACGACCACTGCCATCAGGAAATCCAGCAGCTCGTCGCGGCTGGCGCGCCGCGCGCTCTCGGCGGCCAGGCCCGCGGCGACACAACGCTCGACTAACAACTCCGGTGTATCGCTGCCGAGGTCGAATTGCGCAAACTGGCGCAGTGCGACGTCATAACGCAAGCGCGCGGCCGTGGTCAGCTTGCGCGGCGCGAGCAGTTGCTGCAGCAGCGCATCCACTTCGCCCATCAGGCCCTGCATCGACATCCCGACCCGGTACCACTCCAGCATCGTGAACTCGGCATTGTGCTGCGCACTGCGCTCGGCGCCGCGGAACACCTTGCACAGCTGGTAGATATCGCCGCTGCCGGCGGCCAGCAGCCGCTTCATCGCATACTCGGGCGAGGTGTGCAGGAACAGCCGTGTGCTGACCCCGGGCAATTCAACTTCCGCGGAGAAGAGCTGGGTATCGGTCACTGCGCGCTGCACCAGCGCGGGTGTCTCAACTTCGAGTATGTTGCGCGCCGCCATGAATTCGCGTGTCCGGCTGAGCAGCACCGCCCGCTGGCGCAGTGCTGCGAGGCTGGCTGTCGGCTGCCAGGCGAGGCTCACGGACCGGTCTCGCGGGCAGGTCGCATGGCTCAACCCAGCCGGTCGGCTAACGCTTCGCCCATGCGAACCGTGCTGCCGGGCTTGAGATCCGCGCGCCAGCGACAGGTGTCGGGCGGGAACAGCAGGATGACCGTCGAGCCCATGTTGAATCGTCCCAGTTCAGCGCCCGCCCGGGCCGCCGGCGGTGCTAACAGGCCGGTATCCGCCAGCCGCTGCACGCGGCGTGGCCGGCGTGGCGCGACGTTGCCGTGCCACACCGTGTCCATGCTGCCGACGTTCAGTGCGCCGACCAGCACGACCGCAAAAGGCGCCTGCGGCTGCTCGAACAGGCAGACCACGCGTTCATTGCGCGCAAACAGCCGCGGCACACTGTCCGCCGTGGCGCGATTGACACTGAACAGGCGGCCCGGCACGTACCAGGTCTCGGCCAGTTCCCCGTCTGCGGGCATGTGGATGCGGTGGTAGTTGTACGGCGCGAGATAAATCGTCGCGAATGCGCCGCCGGCGAAGCGCGCCGCCCACTGCGTGTTGCCTGCTAACAAATCGCCGACCGTGTAGTGATGTCCCTTGGCCTGCAGCAGGCGATCCTGCTCGATCGCCCCGAGTTCGCTCACCGTGCCATCCACGGGGCACAGGATCTTGCGGGCGCTGTCGGCCAGCGGGCGCGCATCCGGGCGCAGCGCGCGCGTGAAGAACTCGTTGAAGCTGCCGAAGCTCTGCGGGTCCGGCTGCAGCGCGTCGCGCATGTCCGGTCGATAGCCGCGCACGAACCAGCGAATCGCCAGGTTCTTGAACCAGCGCACGCGCACCCGGCAGATCGCGCCTACCAGTCGCGACAGGCGGTGCTGCGGCAGGATGTATTGAAGCAGGGTGAACATCGGTTTGTCAGCCCAGGCGATCCCGCAGTGTGTCCAGGTCCTGGCGCATCTTCTCCAGCGACAGCGGCGGCGTGAACACCGCGACCAGGCGACCCGCGTGATCCAGCAGGTAGACGGTCGCAGAATGATCCATGGTGTAGTCGCCGCCCGGCAGCGGCTCGCGCTGCGCGACGCCTGAGAATGCCTTTGTTAGCGCCTCGATCGCCGCCGGCGCGCCGGTCAGGCCGATGAACGACGGATCGAAACCGCTGAGGTAGCGCTGCAGTTGCAGCGGCGTGTCGCGTTCCGGGTCGATGCTGACCATGACCACCTGCAGCGGCGTGAGCGCAGTCGACTTGCGGACGCTGGCCAGCAGCGCCAGCGTCGTCGGGCACACGTCGGGGCAGTTGCTGAAGCCAAAGAACAGCAGCGTGGCCTGGCCCTGCAACAGCTGTTCACTGGCCGCGCGGCCCTGCTGGTCGGTCAGGGAAAACGGCACTGTGGCGCGCCCCGCCGGCAACCAGGTGCCACTCTGCAGTTGGGGTGCGCCGGGCGCGGTCCACCTCGCGACCTGCACGCCGGCGGTTGCTGCGATAATCGCGACAACGACCGCCACAGCGACCTTGGTACCGATTTGCATGCCGAAATTATCCCACACCGCCCGCAGTCTGATCGTCTCGACGGCGCGGCAACTGCGTCGCGCCGGCCTGCATTTCGGTCACGGCACCGACAATGCCGACGACGAGGCCGCGGCGCTGGTGTTTCACGCCCTCGATCTGCCCTGGGACGGCGGCGCGGCGGTCTACCGCCGGCGACCCAGCGTCGCCGAATACCGCTACCTGCAGTCGCTGGTCAGGCGCCGCATCCGCGAACGCATCCCGGCGGTCTACCTAACAGGCGAGAGCTTCTTCGCCGGCCTGCGGATGCAGGTGGATGAGCGCGCGCTCATTCCGCGTTCGCCGTTCGCGGAGTTGATCAGTCAGGGGTTCGAGCCATTCGTGGACATGACCAAGGTCCGGCGGGTGCTCGATATCGGCACCGGCGGCGGCTGCATCGCCATCGCCGTGGCCCGTTATTTTCCGGATACCCGTGTCGATGCGGTCGATATTTCCGCGCCCGCCCTGTCGCTGGCGCGCCACAATCGCCGCTTGCACGGCCTGACAAAACGCGTGCGACTGGTCAAATCTGACGTCTACAGCGCGCTGCGAGGCCGCCGCTACGATATGATCGTCGCCAACCCGCCCTATGTCGGCGCGCGCGAAATGGCGCGTTTGCCCGCGGAATACGCGCACGAGCCGCGCCTGGCACTGGCGTCGGGCCGCGATGGCCTGGACATTGTTAGGCGGATCCTGGCGGGGGCCGGCCGGCATTTGCGGCCGGGTGGCGTCTTGATAGTAGAGGTCGGCAACAGCGAGCGCGCGGTCAGGCGCGCTTGGCCGCAGTTGCCGTTTACCTGGCTGGAATTCGAGCGCGGCGGTGGCGGCGTGTTTTTACTGACGGCGGAGCAATGTCGGGCAATTCGTTAGGCAAGCTGTTCACGGTAACGACCTTTGGCGAGAGTCATGGGCCGGCGCTCGGCTGCATCATCGATGGCTGCCCGCCGGGCCTGGAGCTGTCGGCCGCCGACATCCAGCCCGATGTCGATCGCCGCCGCACCGGCACCTCCAGGTTTGTCAGCCAGCGGCGCGTGGGCGATGAAGTGCGGATCCTGTCGGGCGTGTTCGAGGGCCGTACCACCGGCGCGCCGATCGGCATCCTGATCGAGAACACCGACGCGCGCTCGCGCGACTACGACAAGATCAAGGATCTGTTCCGGCCAGGCCATGCCGACTACACCTACCAGCAGAAATATGGGTTTCGCGATTACCGCGGCGGCGGGCGCTCCTCGGCGCGGGAGACCGTCATGCGGGTCGCGGCCGGCGCGGTCGCGCGCAAGTACCTTGCGACCCGGGTGGGCATCCGGATTTCCGGCTACCTGTCGCAGATCGGTGCGCTCTGCATCGAGCCCGTGCAGCCCGAGTTCGCTTACGAGAATCCGTTCTTCTGTCCCGATCCCGCGCGCATCGCGGAACTCGAGGCGCTGTTGTGGCAGCTGCGCGAGGACGGCGATTCGTTAGGCGCCAAGCTGGTCGTGAAGGCGAGCGGCGTGCCGCCGGGCCTGGGCGAACCGGTGTTCGACCGTTTGGATGCCGACATTGCCCACGGGATGATGGGCATCAATGCCGTGAAGGCGGTCGAGATCGGCGCCGGCGTGCGCGCCGCCAGCCAGCGCGGCAGCGAGCACCGCGACCTGATGACGCCGCAGGGTTTCAGGAGCAACAACGCCGGCGGCGTGTTAGGCGGGATATCCACGGGGCAGGAGATCCTGGTCGAGATCACGCTGAAGCCGACCTCGAGCATCACGATCCCCGGCGACACCATCGATGTCGACGGTCGCCCGGCGCAGGTCGTGACCACCGGCCGCCACGACCCCTGCGTGGGCCTGCGCGCCACGCCGATCGCCGAGGCGATGCTGGCGTTGACCCTCATGGATCACTGGCTGCGCCATCGCGCGCAGAATGCCGATGTGCAGTCGCGCACGCCGGTCATCACCCGTTAGTTTTTTGTTAGTAATCGGCAAAGGTCAGGACTAGACAGATGGCAGAGGAGCAGAAGGCAAGGGGCTGGCGGGTGGCGGTACTCGGCGCAACCGGCCTGGTCGGCGACATGATGATCAAGGTGCTCGAAGAACGGGATTTCCCGGTCAGCGAGTTCTATCCGCTGGCCTCGACGCGCTCGGCCGGCAAACGCGTCACGTTTCGTGGCAAGAGCTATGCGGTCATCGACGTCGACAAGTTCGATTTCAGCAAAGCGGACATCGGCCTTTTTTCCGCCGGTGGCGAGGTGTCGCGCCAGCACGCGCCGCGCGCGGCCGCCGCCGGCTGCGTCGTGATCGACAACACCTCGGAATTTCGCTACGAAGATGACATCCCGCTGGTCGTGCCCGAGGTGAACCCGCAGGCGATCGGGGACTACAAGGCCCGCCGCATCATTGCCAATCCCAACTGCTCGACCATCCAGATGCTCGTGGCGCTCAAGCCCATTCATGACGCCGTCGGCATCGAGCGCATCAATGTCGCCACCTATCAGTCCGTCTCCGGCGCCGGCAAGGAAGCCGTGGAGGAACTGGCGTCGCAGTCCGCGCAATTGCTGAGCGGCCGGGGCCCGGTTGAGGCCAAGGTCGTCGCCAAGCAGATCGCCTTCAACTGCGTGCCGCAGATCGACAAATTCCAGGACAATGGCTACACCAAGGAAGAGATGAAGATGGTCTGGGAAACGCGGAAAATCCTCGGCGACAGCCAGATCCGCGTCAACGCGACCGCGGTGCGCGTACCGGTCTTTTACGGGCATTCCGAGGCCGTGAATATCGAGACCCGGCGCAAGATCAGCGCAGCCGAGGCGCTCAGGCTGCTGGCCGCCGCGCCGGGCGTAACGGTGCTCGATGAGCACAAACCGGGTGGTTATCCGACGGCCGCTACCGAAGCTGCGAATTGCGACACAGTTTTCGTCGGCCGCGTTCGTGAGGATATTTCCCACGATCGTGGACTTAATCTGTGGATCGTGTCAGACAACATCCGAAAGGGTGCTGCCACGAATAGTGTCCAGATCGCAGAGATTTTGGTACGGGACTATTTATAAGTTATATTGCAGGCCGACGTAGACTACAGCGCGTGTGTGGCGCTCAAGTCTCTGTTTTGCTTCGAGAACCGCATGCTTGCGCGGGGAGTCGAGATGGTCGCTAAACGTATTTTCTGGGCCGTGTGCGTGGCTTTGGTCGCGCCGTCGCTGGCTCATGCCCTGGGTTTGGGGGACATTCGCCTGTCTTCCGCCCTTAACCAGCCTCTCGATGCCGAGATCGACTTGCTCAATGCAACGCCGGAAGAACTCGCCGGGCTGAAGGCTAACCTGGCATCGCGCGAGACTTTTGCGCGTTATGGCCTTGATTATCCGAACTTTCTCAGCTCTGTCGCCCTAACACGCGGCAAGTCCGCCAGCGGTCGGGATGTGCTGAAAATCACCTCCGCTGAAACCATGACCGAGCCCTTCGTCAGCCTGCTGGTCGAGGTGAACTGGGGTCGCGGCCGTCTGGTGCGCGAGTACACCGTGCTGCTGGATCCGCCGGTTTTCGCACCTAACACGCCGCGGGTCGCGGACGCGGCCGCGCCGGTCACCACCAGTCCCAGCGCCGGCACCATCGTACGGCCCGCTCCTGCGGAACAGGCGCCTCAGTCAGCCGCAGCGCAGGCTTCTGGTTCCCAGGACACCTACGCAGTGCGCCGTGGCGACAGCCTGAGTGGCATTGCGCAGCGTCTGGCCGGTTCGCGGGACACCAACCAGCTGATGCTCGGCATCTATCGGACCAACCCGGAGGCTTTTGAGGGCAGCATGAATGTGCTGCGCGCCGGGTCGGTACTGCGAATTCCCGACACCGCCAGCGTCCGGGCGATCCCGGGCAGCGAAGCAGCGGCCGAAGTGAGCCGCCAGTTTGCCAGGTGGCGCGGCCAGTCCGGCGGTGCGACGGGCGGCGGCGCCGGTCGTCTGCGCCTGGTCGCGCCGAGCGAGGCGGGCGCCGGTGGCGGTGGCGCGACCGCAGCTGAAGTCAAAGGTCTGCGCGACCAGTTGGCCCGATTGGAGGGCGATCTGGCGCAGTCCAAGCGCCTGCTGGAGCTTCGTAACGCCGAGTTGGCCGCCCTGCAGAAGCAGCTTGCCGTTGCGCAAGCGGCCGCTGGCATGCGCGTGACCCCGGCTCCTGCGCCTGCAGTGCCCGCGCCAGCGGTCGTACCTGCGCCCGTAATGGCGCCACCGGCGGCTGCG
>DAIQQI010000086.1:7570-10267 GCA_036786925.1 Steroidobacteraceae bacterium | reverse complement strand
CGCCGGCGCGGCCGGGGCTGCTGCGCTGGGTGATCCTGCAATCCGAGGACGTTGCCTGGGGCATGGTGGGATTGTTCGAATTGTCGCGGACCAAACAGGGCAGCAGTCGCCTGTCGCAGCCGGCGCGCGCCAATGCCGGCGAGGCCTGCCTGGTATTCCACACTCCCGACATCGACAAGGTGCACCGGGGAGCGCGGCGCCTCAGGCTGAAGGTCCTGTGTCCGCCGACGACGCTGGCGCTGGCTCAGCACGGCGTCGAGTCGCGCGAAATGACGCTGCGCGACCCTAACGGCGTCATGGTCAATTTCATCCAGAATATGAAGGGTGGTTCGATCGGCTTGTCGAACCGTTTCCCCGGGAGCAAGGGAGCGGTCAGGAAGCGCCGGGCCGCCTAGCAATTCCAGGCTACTTGGCAACTCCGAACTACTTGGCAAATCCGAACTGGGGCAACGGCGGCGGGTCGATCGGAATGATCGTCGCCTTGAGCTCCGTAAAGAAGTCGAGGCTGGAGTAGGGGCCGTCGCGCCCGATGCCGGATTCCTTGAAGCCGCCGAACGGCGCGCGCAATTCGCGCATCAGCGGTGTGTTGATCCACACAGTGCCGGCGCGGATTTCGCGCGAGCAGCGCATTGCGGCCGTGAGGTCGTCGGACCAGACATAGCTAACAAGGCCGAAATTCGAGCGATTCGCGATCGCGATCGCATCATCGAGCGTGTCAAACTCGAGGAAGGTCGCGAAAGGCCCGAAGATTTCCTCCTGGCACACGCGCGCATCGTTGTTCGCGGCCAGCACCGCGGTCGGTTCCATGAAGAAACCGCGGGCAAAATTTGGCGCCCGGCGTCCGCCCGTCAGCAGCTTGCCGCCATCGGCCCTGGCGACATCGACATAGGACAGCACGCGATCCAGGTGGGCCTTGAACGCCAGCGGCCCGACTTCCGTGTTGGGATCGAGCGGATCGCCAATCCGGATGTTACGCGCGCGTTCGACGAATTTTTCGATGAACCGGGCCGAGATGCTGCGCTGGACCAGGATCCGCGAGCCGGCAAGGCATTGTTGCCCGTTATTGCCAAAGATACTCGCGAGCGCGCCGTCGAGCGCGCGATCCAGGTTCGCAGTCTCGAGGATGATGTTGGCCGATTTGCCGCCGAGCTCGAGTGCAATCGGCTTGAGGTTGCGTCCGGCGGTTGCCGCGATCGCGCGGCCGGTGACGGTACCGCCGGTGAAGCCGACCATGTCGATGCCCGGATGGCTAACAAGTGCATTGCCGGTGACGGCGCCGCGACCATTGACCAGGTTGACCACGCCCGGCGGCAGCCCCGCTTCATGGAAGATCTCGACCATGCGGCGCATCGACAGCGGCGTGTATTCGGACGGCTTGAGAACGCAGGTATTGCCCCAGGGAATGCAGGTGGCGACGCGCATCGAGGCGAGGGCCAGCGGCGCGTTCCACGGCGCGATGACGCCCGCAACGCCTTTTGGCTCGCGGGTGACGTAAGTGAGGTAACCCTTGGTCTGCGTGTAGGTTTCGCCATGAACCGTGCTGGCCACTTCGGCGAAAAACTCGAAGTTGCGCGCCATCCGTCCGACCTGCATGCGCACGCTGGCGTTCGGCAGGCCGACATTCAGGGACTCGAGATACATGAGTTCTTCGGCGTTCTTGCGCAGGTGATCGCGGATCGAATAGAGAATGTCCTTGCGATCGTTGATGTCCATCCGCGGCCAGGGACCCTGGTCGAACGCGCGGCGCGCCGACAGCACCGCGGCATCGACCTCCGAGGCGTCCGCCTCGCGCAGCTTGGTCAGCGGCTCTTCGGTGGTCGGATTGAGCACCACGAAGTCTTCGCCGCCCGACCGGGGCGCCACGGCCTTGCCGTCGATAATGCTGGTGACGTGCGGATTGACCGCGAAGCCGCGGGACTGGGTAACAGCGTTCATGCAGTGGGTTCCGGGTTATTTCCAGGCGGTCGCGACAAACCAGGGCAGGGAGCCTTCTTTCCTGGGCAGGCTGCCGACGTGGCTGTGGTCGGCAGGGATGCCGGCGCCTGCCATGTCCGCGGCGAGATCGGCGGTCGCGTAGACCTCCCAGTACGGCTCATTGTTGTTAAGCGTGTCCCAGGAGAAATCAAACTGCTGGACGGGATTCAGGTTGGCAAAGCGCAGCGGCACATCCTGATGCACCATCACGCCGCCCGGAGCTAACAGGCGCCACGATTCGCGCACCATGCCGCGGCGCGTGGCATCCGAGCTTTCGTGCATCAGGTTATGCGAGACGATCAGGTCGAAATGACCGTCCGGGAAGCGCGTGGCGGCGCAATCCATCTGGTGAAAATGCACCCGTGCGCCGAGGGCTTCCGCGCGGGCATGGGCGTAACGCAACATGCCTGAACCGACATCGATCGCATGCACTTCGGCGTCCGGGAAGGCCAGCGCGTACGGCACACTGGCGGATCCGGCGCTGCAACCCATGTCGAGGATGCGGCGCGGCTTGAGCTGCGGGAAGCGCTCGCGAATATAAGCCTGGACGTGGTCGGCCTTGCTGTCGGTGCGGCTGATGCCGTTGCCGAAGGCATAGATATTGCCGCCCATTTCGTACAGCGCGCCGGCGCAGACGTCGCCACCGCCGAGGTCCATCAGGTAGCCACCGGTTTGCAGGTGGACATCGACGTGGAGGATGAAGTCGAGGAGGAAGTGAAACAG
>DAIQQI010000086.1:0-7560 GCA_036786925.1 Steroidobacteraceae bacterium | reverse complement strand
CGGCCGCCATGCCGCGCGGCGGTGTTAGATCGGGATCGAGTTCCAGCGTGCCGCCGCACCTGGGTTTGGCGGTCAGTGCAGCCGCGGTCTCAGCCAGGCGCTGGCGCTCGCGGAAGATGCTTTCGCCCACGGCCTGCCACATATGCTCCTGCGCACTGCGCGCCAGCGACGACCAGCTGCGCCAGGCCGGGTGCCGGACCATCGCATCGTGAATTTCGTTACGGGTCTCGGGGCGGTGGCCGGTGCGATGTTCGACTTCCGGCGCAACGACTTCGTTGAAGAGCCGCTGTTGGGAGGAGCGCAGGTTGCGCGTCAGCGACTGCTTGAACGCGACATTGAACTGCTGCCGCGAGGCCTCATCGTGCGACACCTCGGCCAATAGGGGGTGCTGAACGCTGCGTACCATAGTGGGCCTAGAATCAGCGACGTCTGCTGCCGCTGTCAAGCTTGCAACCGGTGAATTTGTGTCGGATCAGTCATCATGCGAACATAACGACATGCCGTTACGGGATTTACGCAGTTTTCTGGCCGATCATCGCGCGGCCGTCTGGGAGATTGACCAGCCGGTCGGGCTGCGCCACACCCTGACTGCTTTGCAGCATGAACTCGACAATTCCGGCCGCTTTCCCGTCATCCTGGCGAAACGGCCCCAGGCAGCGGATGGCAGCCCGCTGGGCAACCGGGTCGTGACCAATCTGACCGCCAGCCGCGAGCTGACGGCCGCCGCACTCGGGATCCCGGACCACCGCCAGACCGCGTCCTGGTTTGCCAGGCGCTCGGCGAGTGGCATCGATCCGCTGGTCGTGAAGGCGGCTGACGCTCCGGTGCAGCAGATCGTCTGGGAGGGTGAGCAGGCGAGCCTGCAGCGCCTGCCGGTGCTGACCCAGCACCAGCTGGAGCCCGGGCCATACCTGACGGCCGCGCACGCGACCACCTATGACCCGGACACCGGCGTCGACAATACCGCCATCCAGCGCTGCTGGGTGTTAGGCGAGCGGCGCATGACCTGGTTTCCGTATCCGACCACGCACAACATGCGCAACCTGCGCAAGTTCTGGGCGCGCGGCGAACCCTGTCCGGTCGCGTTCTGGATCGGCCACCATCCGGCGGTGCTGTTAGGCAGCCAGTCAAAGCTGAAGTACCCGGAAAGTCACTGGCGAGCCGCCGGCGGCGTCCTGGGCGAGCCGCTGCGCCTGACACCCTCGCGCCTGCATGGCGACAAGATCATGGTGCCGGCCGATGCCGAGATCGTCATCGAAGGCTTCTCGCCGGTCGACAGCTTCCATGCCGATGGCCCTTTCGGCGAGTACACCGGCTATCTCGGCCCGCAGGTGCAGGCGCCGTTGTTCGAGGTCGGGTGCATCACGCTGCGGCGCGACGCGATCTACCACGACTACGGCTCCGGTCTCACCGACATGCTGGTGCCGGACAACATGGCGATGGAAGGCAAGCTCTACCAGATGGTGAAGGCCGTGGCGCCCTCGCTGATCAACGTGCATGTGCCGACCGAGGGCCGGCGCTTCCATGCCTACCTTCAATTCCAGAATCCGGCCCGTGGCGAGGCGCGCGACGCGCTGGCCGCAGCGCTGGCTTATCGGCGCGTCAAAACCGTGGTTGCGGTCGATGAAGATGTGGATATCTTCGCGCCGCAGTCGTTGCTGTGGGCGATTGCCACCCGCGTGCAGTGGTCGCGGGACGGCATGATCATCGACGGCCTGTCGGGCTCCAACCTGGATCCGTCACTGCCCGAGGGAGCTAACACGGCTTCGAAGATGGGCATCGATGCGACCCTGCCGCCGGCGCCGCGGCCCGGAGCGCCGCGCGCGGTGCCGCCGGTGGCTACGGTGCCGCCCGACAGCATCCAGCGCGCGCGCGAATTGTTAGCGTCTGCGGGGGGCGAGTCATGGCCCAGGGCATGAAGACCGCGGCGCCTGCTGCCGCGAAACCCGGGCTGCTGCGCGATACGCCGGGCGCTGCCTGGGAGAAGCGCGGCAATACGCTGTGGCTGTCATGCAGCCACTGCCAGACCTGGTTTCCCGTGAGCGTGGCGCTGACCCGGCCCGGCGCGACGCCCGCCTGTTGTCCCCAATGTCATACCAAACTGCCTCTGGCCTGAACGAGGCCGCATTGCCTGCAAGGAGATACCCATGAAGTTGTTGCCGTCAAAAGAGTTTCATGCCGCACTGGAGGCCGCGCGCCAGCCCAAACATGGTGGCGGCCATCCGTTCAGTCGCGCCTGGGCTGCCGGTGAGTTGAGCCGCGCGCAGCTTGGCGACTGGGCGGTACAGCACTTCTATTACATCGATCCGATACCGCAGCAGTTTGCGCTGCTGTATTCGCGCCTGCCGGATCTCGATGCGCGCCAGCACCTGATGGAGAACCTGTTAGGCGAGGAAATGCCGCAGATGCCGGAGAAGCGTCATCCCGACCTGCTGCGCAAATTTGCCCGCGCCTGCGGCGTGTCGGACGATCGCATCATTCGTGCCGAGCAGAATGGCGAGGTGCTGCCGACCACGCGCGCCATGCGTTCGTGGATCTGGGAACTGGCGGGCATCCGCCATATCGCCGAGAGCTGCGCCGGAATCATGGTGGCCCTGGAAGGCCAGTTGCCGACCCTGTACCCGAAGTATGTCGATGCGATGCGCAAGATGGGATTCTCGGAAGATGACATGGAGTTCTTCCATGTGCACATCGAGGGCGATACCGAGCATGCGCATGTCGGCCTGGAGCTGACTGATCGATATGCCATCACGGCAGAACTGCAGGCTCGCGCGCTCGCGGCCGTGCACGGTTCCGCGGAATTGCGCTACTCGATGCTGGATGGCATCTACCACCGCGTGGTGCAGAAGAACGCCGCCTGATGTCCGAGGTTGCACTCGTCACCGGTGCCGCCGGCGGCATCGGCAAGGCCACGGTCAGCATGTTGCGCGCGCGGGGCATGCGCGTGGCTGCCGCGGACCTGCGGCTTGCGGAATTGCCGTGCACCGATCCTGGCTTCCTCAGTTGCACGCTGGACGTGGTCGATGAGGCCGCGATCGCGCGTACCGTGGAGCGCGTGCTGCGCGAATTCGGCCAGCTCGATCACGTCGTGCATCTCGCGGGCCAGACCGGCGATGGGCCGCTGACCGCCGTGAGCCGCAGCGACTGGGACCGGCTGCTCGCGGTCAATCTCACCTCGGCATTCCTGTTAGCCAAGGCGGTGGCCGCGCCGTTGGCCGCGGCGCGCGGCAGCCTGACGCTGACTGCCTCCACCAATGCAATCAACGGTGGCAATGCGCTGTCGGGCCCTGCGTATGCAGTTGCCAAGGCCGGCATCATCAACCTGATGCGTTACCTTGCCAGGGAATGGGCGCCGCAGGGCGTGCGGGTAAATGCGCTGGCGCCGGGCCCGATCGCGACGCCGATGATCACTGACAAGTTCACGGCTGAACAGCAGCAGGCGGTCAAGGCCAACGTATTACTGAAGCGGTTCGGGCGGGCGGAGGAAGTCGCCAACGCCGTGGGTTACCTTGTTAGCCGCGACGCGCAGTATGTCACCGGAACGGTGATGAACGTTTCCGGTGGCGTGGTGCTCGATTGAGAGCGCGCAGCGCGACGCCGCCGGCGACTGATCGAATCGCGGCCGCGTCCAGGATTCAGTCGCCGCGTTACCACCAGGTGTACGTCAAGCTGCGCAGCTGGGTACGCGACGGCAGTTACGCGCCGGGCTCGCAGATACCGACCGAGCCGGAATTGTGCAAATTATTCGGTGTTTCCCGGATCACCATCCGCAAGGCCATCTCCGAACTGGTCAGCGAAAGTTGGCTGGTCAGGCACCAGGGCAAGGGCACGTTTGTCAGCCTGGGTGCTGCGGAACCGGCCGCGACACTTGACTTGAGTGAGGCGCGGCATCGGGTGGCCGATATTGCGGCTTCGACCCAGGTTCGTAACCTGGTAGTGGCCGAGGTCTTGCCGGATGAAGAGACCCAGGCCACGCTGGATCTGGCCCCGGGTGAGCGGGTGCAGCGCGCCAGCCACGTGCGTGTGCACCGCGGCGTGCCGCTCGGTCTCATTACCACCTATGTGCCGCTCGATATCGCCTGCCGCATAGGGCGTCGCGACATGACCCGTCAGCCCATGTTCGAGCTGTTAGGCCGGGCGGGTGTCCAGGTCGATTCGGCGGAACAATGGATCGGCGCAGCGCTTGCCGGCGTGGAAGCCGCCGGTGCGCTGGGAATCGACGTCGGCGCGCCGCTGCTGCGCCTGACGCGCGTGGTCCGCGATGTCCGCGGCAAGCCGGTCGAGCGGGTCGTGGCCCTGTACCGCGCTGATGCCTATCAGTACCAGATGCGCCTGCGCGCAGCGCGGGGGCGCAAGTGAAACAATCCTGGTGGTCGCAGAAGCGCTGGATGATCGGCATCCTGCTGCTGTTAGTCACCGCAGTGGGCAGCATCGACCGGCAGGCGTTGTCGGTCACGGCCAAGATCCTGATGGATGAGTTTGGCCTGACCAAGACCGAGTACGGCGCCCTGGGATTCGCCTTCCTGTTCGCCTACGCGATCGGACAACTGTTAGCCGGCGTGTTCGTCGACAAACTGGGAACACGGCGCTCGCTGTCGCTGGCGGTGATCTGGTGGAGCATTGCGGCGGTTACGCATGTGTTCGCAGCGAGTTTCGGCGGGTTTTTCCTGGCGCGTGCGTTCCTCGGCATTACCGAAGGCGCGAACCTGCCCGGCGCGATGAAAGCGATCGCCGAGTGGTTTCCTCGCGCCGAGCGCAGCATGGCGACCGGACTGGTCACCGCGGGTACCAGCCTGGGACTCATCCTGGCGCCGCCGGTCGCCGGCACGCTGGCCTATAATTTTGGCTGGCAGGCGGCCTTCATCGTGCCCGGCGTCGCCGGATTGATCTGGGTCTGGTTCTGGAATCGCAATTACTTCCTGCCCGAAGAGCACCCGACGGTTTCGGATGAAGAGCGCAAGCTGGCCATGTCCGATCGTGTCGCGGTCAGCGGGGCGCCGTTAGGTTTTGCAGAGCGGGTCAGGTTGTGGGGTTTTTACCTCAGGTTCCGCGAGACCTGGGGCCTGGTGCTGGCGCGCTTCATCGGCGACGGCTGCTTCTATTTCTTTGCCATCTGGCTGCCGCTGTACCTGCAGAGCGAGCGCGGCATGTCTATTCTCAAGACCGCCTTTATCGCGGCGATACCTTTTGTATTTGCCGACTTCGGGGCGCTCGGTGGCGGCTGGGCCGGCCAGAAGCTCATCAAGAACGGCTGGTCGGTGGATCGTTCGCGCAAGACCCTGATCTGGATCGGCTGCGTAGGCTCGCTGGTGGCCTGGCCGGTCGCGACGGTCGACTCGGCGTGGCTGGCCGTCTTGTTAGCATCGCTGGCGGTGTTTTTCATCCAGGTCAAGACCGCGTCACTGTTTCCGCTGGCAACAGATATTTTTCCGGCACGCGACGTCGCGACGGTCTGGGGCATGTCGGGCGCCGCGGGGTCTTTTGGCGCCGCCCTGTTTCAGCTTGGCATCGGCGCGCTGATCCAGAGCCAGGGCTATGAAATCGCCTTCATCCTGGCTTCGCTGCTATGCATAGGGCAGGCGCTGATGATCTCGCTGTTCATCCGCAAGGTCGAGCCATTGCGCTTCGAAGCAGCCGTATGAGCAAGCGCGCAGGCTTCGCCGGCTGGCTGGTTTGCGCCACGCTGCTGGCGATGCGCGCCGATCTGGCGAACGCCGCCAACCTGCAGACTCTGGTGGATTGCGCCGACTGCAGTCCGCTGGTGGTCGTGCCGCCGGGGCGATTCCTCATGGGTTCGGACGATGGCGAGAAGAACCGCCCGGAAGGTCCGATCCACGAAGTCCGCTTCGTGAAGCCGTTCGCGCTCGGCCAGTTCGAAATCACGCTGGCGGAGTTCCGGCGTTTCGCCGCTGCCACTGGTCATGTTGTCAGTCCGGGCTGCCGCGTCCTGGCCCGCGAACTTTCCGCCGCGAGCGGGCGCGTCGAATGGCTCAGCGACAAGTCGGCGGGCTGGCTGGCGTCCGCATTCAGGAACGCGCAACCCGAAGACTCGCCGGTGGTCTGCGTCGGGCGGATCGATGCGCTGGCTTACGTGGCCTGGCTGGCGCAGAAGACCGGCAAACCGTACCGCCTGCCGTCGGAGTCCGAGTGGGAATACGCCGCGGCCGCCGGGGCGCGCAGCGCCTACAGCTGGGGCAATAACCAGGACCTGGGCTGCGAGTACGGCAATCTCTACGATCGTGCCGGCCGCAAGGCCAACGATTTCGGCTGGGGCTATGTGGATTGCGATGACGGGTTTGCGGAAATTGCGCCAGTCGGGAAATTCAAACCTAACAAATATGGTCTGCATGACATGATCGGCAATGTCTGGGAGTGGACCGCCGATTGTTATCGCACAACCTACGATAAGACGCCGACCGACGGCAGCCCGGAACCTGCGGCGCCGGACTGCGACAACTGGTCGGTGCGCGGCGGAGGCTGGATGACCCGGCCGAGCCGCCAGCGCGTGAGTTTTCGCGGCCGCGATCCGAATGACGCGCATTACAGCTATTTCGGCTTCCGGGTCGCGCGCGACCTGTCGGCGTCTGAAATCAAAGCCTGGCGCCGCCGCAAGTAACCGGAGGCCCCGTGAATATCGCTGCTGCCGCGTGGGCCCGGACTTGTCTGCAGAAGTTGCTGGCGCTGGAATCCGCCATCCTGCTGGCAGCGTTCGCGATCCTGATCCTGGTGACATTTGCCGATGTGGCACTGCGCACCATTACCGGCAGCGGCCTCATGTGGTCACGCGATGTCGGCATCTACGCCAACATCTGGCTGTCGATGTTAGGCATCGGCATCGCGTCCAGCCAGGGCTCGCATCTGCGGCCGCGATTCATGGACTCCTGGGTCCGTGCGGACTGGCAGGCATGGCTGCCGCGAGTGCAGGAGCTGCTGGCTGCGGCCGGATTTCTGGTACTGGCGGTAATCGCGGCGCAGGTAGTCGCCGACACGCGTGAACTGGGCGACAGCAACAGTATGCTGCGCTGGCCGATCTGGATCTGCCAGCTGTGCATGCCGCTCGCGCTGGGCTTTGCGGCGTTCAAGCACAGTCTGTTCGCGTTGTATCCGGCGCTGCGGCCCGAGGAGCGCGACGAGACCAGCGAGGCGCCGCGCGCATGATGGCCCTCGGTCTGATCGCGCTGGTGTTTCTGCTGCTGTGGCTGCGGCAGTACCTGGTCATCGTGCTGGCTGCGGTCGCGATCTACCTGTACCTCACGGTCGGTGGCGGCCAGGTCAGTAACGTCATACTGGATGGCTGGGACGAGCTGCAGAAGGACGTGCTGATCGCGATACCGCTGTACATGCTCGCCGGGCAACTGATGGCGGAGGGCGCCATGGCGCGCCGCCTGGTGCGCATCATGCGCGCACTGACAGCGCCGGTGCCCGCGGGCCTCGCGGTCGCGACCTGCCTGTCGTGCGGCGTATTTGCCGCGATCGTCGGCTCGAGCTCGGTCACGCTGTTAGCCGTCGGCACCATCATGTATCCGGCCATGCGTCAGGCGGGCTACGACAACAAGTTCG
>DAIQQI010000379.1:0-3117 GCA_036786925.1 Steroidobacteraceae bacterium | reverse complement strand
CAAGCTGATCATCCTGGGCCGCGAAATGGGCCTGGCGCTCGAGATGAGCGATGTCGCGGTTGAAAGCCTGGTGCCCGCCGGGCTTGAGTCGGGCACGGTCGAGGAGTTCATGACGCGCCTGCCGCAGCATGATGCGGTCATGGCGAAACGCCTGCAGGCGGCGCGCGAACGCGGCAAGGTGCTGCGCTACGTCGGGCGAATTTCGGCGGATGGCAAGGCCTCGGTTGGTTTGCTGGAATTCGACACCCGTCACGCGTTTGCGAACATCGCGCTGACCGACAACGTGGTGCGGTTTGCGACCCGCCGTTACTGCAATAATCCGCTCATCGTGCAGGGGCCGGGCGCGGGTCCGGAAGTGACCGCCGGCGGCGCCTTTGCCGACATCCTGCGCCTGGCCACGTACCTCGGGGCGCGCCTGTGAGCCTGACATCCGCGACCGCGTTTGCCTCCGCATCGGTCGGCAATGTCGCCATTGGCTTTGACATCCTGGGTTTCGCGGTCGATTCGTTAGGTGACCGGGTGACGGTGCTGCGCAGCGCGACCCCCGGGGTCCGCATCACCAGTATCACCGGACCCGTCGCCGACCTGCCGCTCGACCCGGTCAGCAACACCGCCGGACGCTCCTTGTTAGCTCTGGTGGAATCGGTCAAGCCGGCGTTCGGTTTCGACATGCAGATCGAAAAAGGCATTCCGCTGGGGTCGGGTCTGGGCGGCTCGGCTTCCTCGGCCGTGGCGGCCGTGGTCGCGGCCAATGCGCTGCTCGACCGGCCGCTCGGCAAGCTCGATCTGCTCAAGTTTGCGATGCAGGGCGAGGCCGTCGCGAGCGGCTCGATGCATGTCGATAACATCGCTCCCAGCCTTTTTGGCGGCCTGGTGCTGACGGTTGGTATCGACCATCCGCGCGTCAAGAATATTCCGGTGCCGCCCGGCATACGCGCGGTGATCGTCCATCCGCACATGTTTCTCTCGACCAAGTCCGCGCGTTCGATCCTGCGTCGCGAAGTGGCTATGTCCGATTTCGTCTGGCAAACGGCGAACCTGGCCGGATTCATTTCGGGTTGCTATACCAATGACTTCGAGCTGATCCGCGAAGGCCTCAACGACGTGGTCATCCAGCCGCAACGCCAGCAGCTGATCCCCGGCTTCAGCGACGTGCGCCAGGCGGCTCTCGCGGCCGGCGCGTTAGGCTGCTCGATTTCAGGCGCCGGCCCGACGATTTTCGCCTGGGCGCTGGAGCCGGTAGCGCAAGCGGTGTGCGCGGCGATGGTGCGCGAATTTGACCGGCTCAAGATAGCCAGCGACCACTGGGTGACGACGCTCGATTCGCCGGGCGCGCGCGTGGTCGCGAGCGCCTAGACGCATGCAGTTTGTCAGCACTCGCGGCGGCGTACCGCCTGTTAGCTTTGGGGCCGCTCTGCGCCAGGGGCTGGCAGGCGATGGCGGACTCTATGTGCCCGCGACCTGGCCCAAGTTGGCGCTGGAGCAGTTCGAAGGCGCGGGTGAACTCGCGGAGTTTGCCACGCGCCTGATCGGGCCGTTCGCGGCGGGTGACGCGCTGGCTCCAAGCCTGGCCGACATCAACCGCGACGCCTTTGATTTTCCCGTCCCGTTGACACCGGTGGATGACAGCGGCCGCTATGAGGTGCTGGAACTCTTTCACGGCCCTACGGCCGCGTTCAAGGATGTCGGCGCGCGTTTTCTGGCTGCGACGCTGATGCGGTTGCGGCGTGCGCAGGAACCCGAGACGCAGATCCTGGTGGCGACCTCGGGCGATACCGGCGGCGCGGTTGCAGCGGCTTTTTACGGCCGCCCGGGCATCGCAGTCACCGTGCTGTTCCCGGAAGGCCTGGTGTCGCCAACCCAGCAGCAGCAGCTGACCTGCTGGGGCGGCAACGTGCGGTCTTTCGCGGTGCGCGGCACTTTTGATGATTGTCAGCGACTCGTCAAACAGGCGTTTGCCGATGCCGCGCTGCGTGCCCGGTTCGAGCTGTCATCGGCTAACAGCATCAATCTCGGTCGTTTGCTGCCGCAGGCGTCCTACTACGCGCGCGCCAGCATGTCGGTCTGGCGCCGTTACGGCCGCCGCGCCAGTTTCATCATCCCGACCGGCAATCTGGGCAACGCGCTGGCCTGCATATGGGCGCGGCACCTGGGCCTGCCGATCGACCGCGTGGTGTTAGCTGTGAATGCCAATCGGACCATCCCTGATTTTCTTGAGAGCGGCGACTGGCAGCCACAGGCGAGTCGCGCGACCCTGGCGTCCGCGATGGATGTCGGCAATCCGTCCAATATGGAGCGGCTGCGGCACCTGTTTCCGGCCATCGAGACGCTGCGTGGTGTGGTGAGCTCGGTCAGCATCACGGATGCCGAGATCACGGCGCGTGTGGTCGCCGATTTCAAGCAATACCAGCGAGTCTGGTGCCCCCATACCGCAGTCGCCGCCGAGGCTTATGCACGAATGCCGGTAGCCGAGAAAGCCGCGCACCACTGGGTGATCGTCGCAACCGCGCACCCGGCCAAGTTCAGTGAAATCATGCAGCCGCTGGTTGGCGCCGTGCTGCGTACGCCGCCCAGCCTGCAGGCGCTGTACGACCGGCCGAGCCGGTTTGAAATCCTGGCTGCGGAGCTGGCGTCGCTGCGCACCGCACTGTTAGCAACGGCACCATCATGACCGGCCTCGACGACGACCAGCAGACACTGTTGCTGGCAGCTGCGTTTTTCCTGGTAGCTTTCGGCAGCGCCTTTGGCGCGGTCGTCCTGTGGCGTCGCTGGCAGCTGCGTCGCCGCCTGCAGCGCCGCGAAGCGGACATCACACGCGTCGCGCTGGCACAGGTGCGCAACATGCTGGTGGCCGACGGCAACGGCGGCCAGCTGCACCTTGACTGGCTGCTGCTGACCACGCGCGGACTGCTGTTGCTGGAGGTGCGCGACGTGTCCGGCAACGTCTTCGGGTCCGAGCACATGGAGCACTGGACCGTGATGCGCGGCGCGGGGCGCAACACGTTTCCGAATCCCTTGCCCGCGCTGCTGGATCGCGTCGCCGTGCTGTCGCGACTGGTGCCGCAGCTGGGCGTCACGGGCCGGGTCGTGTTCACCGAGGGCGCGCGTTTTCCGAAG
>DAIQQI010000378.1:0-3143 GCA_036786925.1 Steroidobacteraceae bacterium | reverse complement strand
GCCTGAGCAGCGAGATCGACCTGCCGCTGCGCGGTCTGCCGGCGGCCAATATCCGCTTCACGATTGCGCAGTTGCGTGGCGGCGTCAACGGCGCCGGCAGCGAGTGGCGCCCCTATGTCACGCGCCTCGATGGCACCGCGGTCCAGGCGAACGCTGAAGCGGCTAACACAACCGGGGCCGTATTCAAGGACAACAACGACGGCACGTACGAATTCACGTTCTCGAAACCGCTGAATGGCTATGCGCCGTCCGGCGCCACCTACGACGGGAACCTGACGCACCTCGTCGGCCTCGAGTTGCGCAGCAGCGCCACCGCGCTGCTTGCGGCATCTAACAACGCGCCCTACACGTTCGTGCCGACGACGGGCTCGACGACAGTCTTCCCGGTGCGTCGCGAGATCGTCGACAACGACACCTGCGACGCCTGTCACGACCGGCTCGAGTTCCACGGCGGCCCGCGCACCGACGTACAGTACTGCGTGACCTGTCATAACACCGCCACGACTGACGGCCAGACCGGCAATTCACTGGCTCTCGTCACGATGGTGCACAAAATCCACATGGGTGTGAAGCTCACCAATGGCTACACGATCATCGGCAATGCCAACTCGGTGAATAATTTCAGCACGATCGTGTTTCCGCAGGATCAGCGCAATTGCCAGACCTGCCATCAGGAAAGCGACGCCGATACGCCGGACGCCAGCAACTGGCGCAAGGTTCCGTACTCGCGCGCCTGCGGCGCCTGCCACGACAACGTCAATTTCGCCACGGGCCTGAACCACGGCCCGATCACCAACCCGGGTGGCCCGGCGACCGATGACCAGTGCGTTACCTGCCACGGTGAGAACAGCACCGTGCAGAACGGCCAGCTCAAGGTCGACTACGTGCACCGCATTCCGACGCTGGAAGCCAGCAAGAAATTCAAGTACAACATCATCAGCGTGACCAACACGGCGCCGGGCCAGACTCCGGTCGTGAAGTTCTCAGTCACCGATCCGACCAACAACAATGCGCCCTACAATATTTTGACCAACCCGGTGTTCACCGTGGCGGCGGGCGGTGCGAGCCGCTTTGCGATCGACATTGGCTGGAACACGGCGAACTACACTAACAAGGGCAGCAACAGCGCGACCGCGCTTACTGGTACGCCGGCGCAGCCGATCAGCATCAATCCGCTCAGCATCAGCGGCGGCACGCCGGCGGTCGGGCCGGATGCGAACGGTGTGTTCACGTCGACCTCGCCGCTGGCGATTCCCGCCGATGTCACGGGTTCGATCGGCGTCGCACTCGAGGGACACCCGGCACTAGATGCCGACGGTGATGGCGTTGTCGATCGTATAGCGGTCACCAGTGTCGTCAACTTCACGGCTGCCACCGGCACGCGCACGGCGCGCCGCGACATCATCAACGTCAAGAAATGCGATGACTGCCACAAGCAGCTGTCGCTGCATGGCAATAACCGCACCGATGAGCCGCAAGTCTGCGCGATGTGCCACAACCCGAACGCCACTGACGTTTCCCGTCGCGCGGCCGCCAGCGGTGCCTGTGCGGTTGGCACCAAGCAGTCGCCGATCGACCTCAAGTACATGATTCACGCCATTCACAATGGTGAAGAGTCTGGCTATGGCGCGTGCGGGTTCGGCAACGCCTTCGTGTCGTTTGCGGACCTCGGCTACCCGGGCAAGCTCAACAATTGCGAGGGCTGCCATATCACGCCGGCCGCCAATGCCACGGCCTCGTATTATCCGGTGGACTCAGCCAAGGTTCTTGCGACGACCGTCGACGTCGGCGCCAATCGCAGCACCACCACCGACGATGTGGCCTGGAGTCCTAACGTTGCGATCTGCTCGGGTTGCCACCTGACCCCGGCCGCCGAGGCACACATGCTGCAGAACGGCGGCAGCAAGACGCTGACCAAGAACGCCGACGGCACGACGGCCGGCGGGCCGCTCGAAACCTGCGTCTTGTGTCACGGGCCGGACAGGGTGGCGGATGTCAAGGAGGTTCACAAGATCGGCAGCTTCGAGTTCTCAGCGCCGGCCAACCCCTAGGTGCCGGCATGATCCGGCACATGAAACTCGCGGTTGTTAGCCTGCTGGTGCTGCTCGGGCCGGCGTTAGCCGTCGCGCAGGAAACTCCCGCGGCAGCGACCCCTGAAGCTGCAGCAGCGCCGCAATACAGCCGCAAGGGGGCCGATACCTGCATCGCCTGCCACGACGAGCCGCGTATCCTGTCGATCTTCAAGACGCGCCATGGCAGCCGCACCAATGAGCACGCGCCGTTTGGTCACGGCAACCTGCAATGCGAGGCCTGCCACGGAGCGGGCGGTGCGCATGCGGCACGCGTGCGCAGCGGCCAGGAGCGGCCGGCCATTCCGAATTTCGGCAGTGCATCGACCGCGCCAGCCGCGGTGCAGAATTCGGCCTGCCTGAACTGCCATCGCGGTGACATGAAGCATGGCTGGGCTGGCAGCACGCACGAGCGCCAGGGCCTGTCATGCGCGAATTGCCACGACAGTCACCCGGCGCGCGATCCGGTGCGGGTCAAGGCGACCCAGGCCGAGGTCTGCTATGGCTGCCACCGCAAGCAGCAGGCGGATGCGCGCCTGCCATTCGCGCATCCCCTCGAGCAGGGTCGCATGAGCTGCTCCGATTGCCACAACGCGCACGGCACTAACACGGATGCGAACCTGGTGGGCGCCACGCTCAACGACACCTGTTTCAGCTGCCATGCGGAAAAACGCGGTCCCTTCCTCTGGGAGCATGCGCCGGCGGCCGAAGACTGCTCGCTCTGTCATCGCGCCCACGGCAGTACCCAGCCGGCGATGCTGACGCAGCGTGCGCCGCTGCTGTGCCAGCAGTGCCATTCGCAGGCCGGGCATCCGTCGCTGCCGGCGACTTCCAACAGCCTGCCGGGCCGTTCGCCGTCGAGCTATCTGTTAGGTGGGAGTTGCCTCAATTGTCACTCACAGGTTCACGGCTCCAATCACCCGTCCGGAACCAAGCTGTCGCGTTAGGTATGAGCATCATGCAACAACTCGTAACGACCCGGCCGCGGATGCAGATGAGCCTGCTTGCGCTGGCCGCACTGGCAGCGCTGACCGGCCGCACCGCGCTGGCGGCGGACCCACCGGCGGTCGATAC
>DAIQQI010000377.1:0-3143 GCA_036786925.1 Steroidobacteraceae bacterium | reverse complement strand
TGACGATGATGCGACCGGCGAGCCCTTCTTCCAGCAGCGCCTGGATGGCGCCTCCCGCGGTACCGTCGTTGCTGGCGAGCACGGCGTCGATCTTCGAACCCTGGGAGGTGATCGCCGCATTCATGATGCGTTTGGCGTTTTCGGGTTTCCAGTCCTCGGCCCAATCCTCGTGCACCACCTGGATGTCGCCGCGCGCCAGGTAGGGTGCTAACACAGCATCCTGTCCGGCCTTCAATTGCGATGCGTTGTTGTCGGTCTTGGCGCCGTAGATGCGCACGATGCGGCCCTTACCTCCTGGCAGGTGATCCACCAGGTAGCGCGCCTGCAGCTCCCCGACGCGCACGTTGTCGAAGCTGACATAGAGGTCGAGATCGCTGTCGCGCACGATCCGGTCATAGGAGATGACCGGTATGCCGGCGTCATGCGCCATGCGCACCGCCTTGGCCATCGCCCTGCCATCGTGCGGCACCACCACCAATACGTCGACTTTCCGAGTGATGAGCTTTTCCACATCGCTGATCTGCACCGTGTCATCGCTGTTAGCCGACAGCACCAGCACCTCGGCGCCCAGCTCCTGCGCGCGCTTCACGAACATGTCGCGATCGGCCTGCCAGCGCGCTTCCTTGAGCGTATCGAGCGACAAGCCAATCGTCAGCCGCGCGCGGCTGTTGTCGCGCGCCGGGTCCGCCGTTCCGCGCCCGAGCGTCAGACCCAGCGCGACGCTGAGGATCAGCGAAGCCAGCACCAGCAGAGTTCTTGGAGTCAACGCGCCCATGATTTTATGATTCCGGCGGAAAAGGTGCGTCCGCGCGATTCAACGTATAGCATCCACAATGCAGCTTGTGTAGAGGGAAATAATGCCGAAGTCCAGAATCTTTATTGCCGCCGGATTGATGGCCGCGTCGCTGCTGGCGAGCACCGCAGTTTTTGCGGCAACGGTCGCGTCGCTCAGCTCGCCCGGCAAGGTCCTGGCCGTCTCGGTTACGCTCGACAATGACGGCCGGCCCGGCTACCAGGTGGCGCGTCATGGCAAGACCATCGTGGGTGAATCCCGGCTCGGCTTTGTGTTAGCTGACGCCCCCAAGCTCGAGCGCAACTTCGCATTCAGCAGCAGCCAGACACGCAGCAGCGACGACACCTGGGAGCAACCCTGGGGTGAGCGCCGCTACGTGCGCAATCATTTTTATGAACTGCGCGTCGTGCTCACCGAGAAGACCGCACTCGCCCGCCGCGTCGACGTGGTGTTTCGCATCTACGACGACGGCCTGGGTTTTCGCTACGAGTTTCCAGACCAGCCGCAGCTGAAGACCGTCAACATCGTCGAAGAGCTGACCGAGCTCGCGATCGTCGAGCCCGCGACAGCCTGGTGGATACCGGGTGGCGAATGGAATCGCTACGAATACCTCCATAACAAGACGCCGCTCACCGAGCTCGCCCAGGCGCATACGCCGGTGACCCTGAAGACGGCCTCCGGCCTGCACCTCGCGCTGCACGAGGCAGCGCTCGTGGACTACGCGGCCATGTGGCTGCGCCGCGTCGACGGCCAGCGCCTGAAAGCCGTGCTGTCGCCGTCGTCGCAGGGACCGAGAGTCAGCCGCGTGGCGCCGTTCGTGACGCCGTGGCGCACGCTGCAGATCGCGGACAGCGCCGGCGGACTTTACATGTCGGACCTGATCCTGAACCTCAACGAGCCTAACAAACTGGGCGACGTGTCGTGGTTCAAGCCCTACAAGTACGTAGGCATCTGGTGGGCGATGCACCTCGATACCTGGAGCTGGGCCTCCGGACCCAACCACGGCGCGACCACCGCGCGCGCCAAGACCTATATTGATTTTGCGGCCAGGAACGGCTTTCGCGGCGTGCTGATCGAGGGCTGGAACACCGGCTGGGACGGCGACTGGTTTGCCAACGGCGAGTCTTTCAGTTTCACGCAACCGTATCCGGACTTCGACCTCGCGGCCGTTGCCGCCTACGCCAGGAAGAAAGGCGTGCACCTGGTCGGCCATCACGAAACCTCGGCTAACATCGCGAACTACGAAGCGCAGCTCGGCGCAGCGCTCGATCTGTACGCACGTCTTGGCATCGACAGCGTCAAGACCGGGTATGTCGCCGATGCCGGCGGTGTGAAAGCGCTCGGCGCCGATGGCCGCATACATTTTGAGTGGCATGACGGCCAGTTGATGTCGCGGCATCACCTGCACGTGGTGACGGAAGCTGCGAAACGGCACATCGCCGTCAACGCGCACGAACCGATCAAGGACACGGGCCTGCGCCGCACTTACCCCAACTGGGTCGCGCGCGAGGGCGCGCGCGGCATGGAATACAACGCCTGGGGCAGTCCGCCGAATCCGCCGGAGCACGAAGCCAACCTGGTGTTCACGCGCATGCTCGGCGGCCCGATGGATTTCACTCCCGGCGTGCTCAGCTTGTCAGGGCGTGGCGGCCAGCCGATTCAATCGACCATCGCCAAGCAGCTCGCGTTGTATGTCGTCATTTACAGCCCAATCCAGATGGCAGCCGACCTTCCGGAAAACTACGCGAAGTATCCCGGGCCCTTCCAGTTCATCAAAGACGTTCCCACGGACTGGGCCGACACGCGCGTACTGAACGGTGAAGTCGGCGACTACGCGACGATCGCGCGCCAGGATCGCAACAGCGACGACTGGTATCTCGGCAGCATCAGCGACGAGCAGGCGCGCGAATTCACCGTCAGCCTGGATTTTCTCGATGCGAATCGCAGCTATCGGGCGCAAGTCTTCCGCGACGGTGCCGACGCCGACTGGCAAAGCCAGCCGCACTCCATCGTGATTGAAAATCGCCTGGTGAAGCGCGGCGATACGCTCGCCCTGAAACTGGCGCCCGGCGGCGGCGCGGCTGTCAGGTTTAACGCGCTCGGACGGCGCTGATCCCGGCTACTCGGTCCGCAGCGCGTCGACCGGCTGCAGGCCTGCCGCGCGCACGGCGGGCAGCACGCCGGAGATGAGTCCGATCAGCACCGCGATCGCCTCCGCCAGCAGCGTGTAGCCAGGCTCGATATGCACAGGCAGCGCCGGCACAAGAGCCGACAGCAGCAGCGCGATGCCGATGCCGACGATCAAGCCGCCCAGGCCACCGATCGCCGAGAGCAGCACAGCCTCACCCAG
>DAIQQI010000085.1:0-10411 GCA_036786925.1 Steroidobacteraceae bacterium | reverse complement strand
GATCGGACTGCGCCAGGCGCTGGGCACGCGCCAGTCCTGGCAGATCGTCGCCTATCGCAACGACGTCGACGATCTCATCAACTACGTGGTCACGGACTTCATCACCTTTGACGGCCGCAACGAGAACGTCGATCGGGCCCGCATTGAAGGCGTCGAGCTCAGCTATCGCGTTGGCGGCGAATCGTGGCGGCTGGAGCTGGCCGCTGCGCTCAACAACCCGCGCGACCTCGCGACCGACCAGGTGCTGTTGCGACGCGCGCGCCAGGTGTTCTCCGCCGCCGCAACGCGCCAGTTCGGGCGCTTCGAACTCAATGCCGATGTGCAGTCGGTGGGCTCGCGGCTCGACTTCGGCTTTCCAGCCCCGGTCCGTCTCAAGCCATACACGCTCGCCAACGTCGGCGCGAGTTTCGCAGTCACAACGGACTGGAAGCTGCAGCTGCGGCTCGACAACGCCTTCGATGAGAGCTACGAACTGGCCAGCAACTACCGCACTCCCGGCCGCAGCCTGATGCTGGCGACGCGGTACCGTTTCCGTTAGGCTCGGGTTCGTGGGAAACCGGCTCAGCAAGATCTACACGCGCACCGGCGATGACGGCACCACCGGCCTGGGCGACGGCAGCCGCGTCCCCAAGGACGCGGCGCGCGTCGAAGCCTATGGCACGGTCGACGAAGCTAACAGCACGATCGGCATGGTACTCGCGGTGCCCGGCATTCCGCCCGGCATCGCCGACGTGCTGGCACGGGTGCAGCACGAGCTGTTCGATCTCGGCGGCGAGCTGTGCATTCCCGGTCACCGCATCGTGACGGCCGAGCGGATCACCTGGCTCGAAACCACGCTGGATCATTACAACGAGAAGCTGCCGCCGCTGAAGGATTTCATCCTGCCGGGCGGCGGCCCGGCGGCGGCGGCCTGCCACCTGGCGCGCACCGTGTGCCGGCGCGCCGAGCGACGCGTGTGCACGCTGGCGGCGCAGACCGAGCTCAACCCGGAAGCCATCCACTACCTGAACCGGCTTTCCGACCTGCTGTTTGTGCTGGCGCGGGTGTTAGCGCGGCATGAGAACGGCGCCGAGGTCCTGTGGCGCAGCGATCGCGGGGCGGCCGGCCGGTAGCACGGCCCGCAGGCTGGCAATCTGGGCCAGCAATTGTGATCGTGTAACGGGCCTGGCCAGGCATGCATCCATGCCCAGTTGCAGGCCATGTTCGCGGGCCGCGGCGCTGTTGTTAGCAGCCAGGCCGATCACCCGGGTTTCGCCGCCCGACCGCGGCACGGCGCTCAGGCGCAGGCCGCTGACCGCCTCCTTGCCAGCCATGCCCGGCGTCACATCACTGACCAGCACGAAGTCGAAGGAGCGCGCAGCGAGCAGCTCAAACGCCTGCCGCGCCGAACCTGCGGTGACCAGCTGGCAATCCTGGTCGCGCAGCATTTCGCGGATCTGGTCCCGGCTCGCAGTGTCCGCATCGATCAACAGTATGCTGAGATCGGCAAGCGCGGGGGTCCGGCTTCCTAACATCTGAAACGTGGCACGTCGCAGCGCGGTCTGCCGCGCCGGCTTGGCCAGCCTGCTGACCGGAGCCAGCTCGGCACGCACCTGCTCTGGCAGCTCCTGCGCAATCGGGCCGAGAACGATTACCGGGACATGCTCGCCCGTTTCGCGGGCACGGACCCGGCGAACCAGCTCGATGCCGTCCATGCCAGGCATCTGCCAGTCAACCACCAGCAACTCGAATGGCGCCCCGGCCTGCCGGGCGCCGTCGATCAGATCCAGTGCCGCCTCGCCATCGGTGGCCAGCTCGACCGACATGCCAAACCCCACGAGCTGCGACTGCAGCGCCTCGCGTTGTATGGGGCTGTCATCGACCACTAACAGCCGCCGGCCCGGATCGAGTGCCAGCTCGGTGCCGGAGAGGCAGCGCTCCGCCGATTCCTCGAGGCTCAATTCGACGATGAAGGTCGAGCCGCGGCCAAATTCGCTGTCGACGCTGATCAGCCCGCCCAGCTGCTCGAGCAACTGCCGGCTGACCGCCATGCCCCGGCCGGTGCTGCCGTACTTGCGCGCGCCGGTGCTGTCGGCCAGGTTCTTCGCAGCAAACAGGCTGGCGTGCAATTCCGGGCGAATCCCGATGCCGGTGTCGCCGACTTCGATCCTGAGCTGAATCCTGCCCTGTTCGCGTACCCGCTGCTTGACGCGAATGACCACGAATCCACGCATGGTGAACTTGATCGCGTTTGAAAGCAGGTTCATGAATACCTGGCGCAATCGCGCTGCGTCACCGCGTACCAGGTTCTGGATTTGCGGATCGACCATGACGACCAGCTCGAGATTCTTGTCCTGCGCGCGCTTGGCAAACAGTTGCGCGGTTTCTTCCATCAGCCGCCGCAAGTCGAACTCGGCCATGTCGAGGGGCTTCTTATCGGGTTCATCCCCGCAGTAACCGGCAATTTCGTTAGCAATCGCGAGCAGCGAGTCGACGCTCGACTGGATGGAATCGGCCAGGCGGGTGGGCCGGAAATCCGGCGCTGTTTCCAGCAGCAACTCGGTCATGCCGACCGCGTGATTCAGCGATGAGCGGATCTCCAGGCTGGTGAGTTCCAGGAACTCGCGCCTGTCCTTGTGAGTCGACGCGACCTGCTGCACGGCTTCGGCGCTGCGCGCGGTCATGTCCCGCAACCAGGTGTTAGCCTGGTCGAGCGCATGGCTGCGATCGGCAGCCAGGTTTTCCAGCATGTCGCGCTGTCGCTGCAGTTCGCGGTCACGCTCGGCGATCTGCGCAAGCATGGCGTTGAAACCCTCGAGCAGTCCGCCGGCTTCGTCCGTGGCATCGATCGGCACCTGCACGCTGTAGTCACTGTTGCTGGTGACCGCTCGCATCGCCGCCGACAGGCGATCCAGCGGCGTGCTGATCCGGCGCCGCATGCGCTGCGCCAGTAACCAGGCGGCCAGCAGCGCGAAGACCGTGGCCAGGCCCATGACCGTCAGGTAGGTGACAAATCGCTCGCGCACGGGCCTCAGGCTCGCAGACAGGTAGATGTGTCCCAGCAATTCACCATCCTGGATGATGGGACTGACGACTTCGGCGCGGACCAGCCCGGAATAGCGCACGGTCGGCAGGGTCTGCGCCAGCGCGGTCTGCATCCAGCCATCCCGGTCACCTAACACGCCTTCGCTTTCGATATGCCCGGTCGGTGAAAAACTGGCAATGACCCGCCCACTCCTGCTAAGCAGCAGAATCTGCTCGACGTTGGCTTCGCCGCGCAGGCTGGCCATTACCGCGGTGGCGGTCACACCATCCTCATCCGCGGCGGCATCGGCGCTGTTAGCGGCAAGGACACTCGCGAGCGTCCGGAAATGCATCACAGCTGCAATACGCTGCAGCGGCATCTGGATCGATGTCTCGATCAGGATCGCAACAACGATCGTCAGCGCGGCCGCCAGCATCGCGATGCCGACCAGCCTGTCGCCCAGGCTGCGCCCGGCCAGCGGCACAGCTTTTTCAACCTTGGATTTTGCCGGCAACTTCAAGAAAACCCTTTGTAGACAGACAGTTTCCCGCTGGACAGGGTATCGGCAAGCGCCCGGAAACCTTGTGACCGCGGTCGTCGCGGGTCGAGTCCGGTACGGAACTGGCTCTCGTTTGCCGTCGCCGTCGGGATTACGTCAAAATGGCCCCGATCCCTCAGTTACGTGCCAGGAGCCGCCAATGCGTCGTGATGTCAGCTACCCGCCCTATATCGGCATTTCCGATGTCTCGACCAAGTCCTTTGAGCACATGCGCGTGGAGGCTCATTTCGAGGGGCAACCCAGCCTGATGTTTGACGAGCCCGAGGGTTTCGATATCGGCGATCCGCCGGATTTGCGCGGCCGCTCGCGCGGCTGGACGCCCGTGCATGCGCAACTCGCGGCGCTCGCCGGATGTACCTCGATCACGATCGCGGTGGTGGCGCGCGACCAGAAGTTTCGCTATTCAGGACTGGCGACTGCGATGCGTTCCCTGATCGACATCCGCGGGTTCTTCTTCGACCTGCACCTGCAGCCCAGGTTCGAGCAGTTGAATTTCGACCTGACGCTGACAACGCGCGAAAGCCCGCGCCGCATCCGTGCGCTGGCGGCCGAGACGCATCGCCGTTGCCCGCAGCTCGGCCTGTTCCGGCTCGCGAAGATTCCGATGCTGGTGACCTGGTACCGCAAGGGCAATCCGAAAGCGCTGTTCGAGGAGCGCTTCTCGATGCGGGCGGGCAAGACCCCGGAAGATCGGCTGATCGCGCAGGGTGAGAAAATCGCAGCGCGTGAAGCGCGCGCCGCGAAGCGCAGGAAATAGTTACCGGGCTCAGCGCGCTGCGAGTATGCGATCGTCCACTTCGCTGCGGACGAAGCGGCTCATGATGACCGCGACAAACACCATGACCGCCAGCGCGATGAATGGCACCTGGTAGCTGCCGGTCTGGTCGAACAGCTTGCCGGTAATCCAGCTGCCGAGACCTGCGCCGATCGCCTCCAGGAAACTGATCGCGCCGTTGATGCGGCCGATTTCGCGCAGGCCGAAATTGCTGACCGCCAGCATGTTATACAGCGTGAACAGCCCGCCCCAGCCGATCGCAATGGTCACGGCGGCGGGAAACAGCAGATCCTGCCGCATGCTTGCCAGGCCTAACACGCCGAGAAACATGATGACGAAACAGGCCGTGAAGACCTTGTGCCGGTCGATGACGTCGGCGACCGCGCCGCTGGTGAGTTTGCAGGCCATGGCCACGATGCTGAACCAGAACATCAGGCCGCCGGCGTCCTTCAGGTCGAAATGAAAGGTCTTGACCGCGTGCAGCACCAGGTGCTGCACCACGCTGAAGATGGCGTAGTAGGTGAGGAATCCGGATATGGCGATCACCCAGAAGGTCCGCGTCCGCCAAGCCTCCCGGAAATACAGGCCATGCTGTTTCAGGTCCTGGACCATGGCGCCCTGGCCTAACGCCGTGGAACCGGCGTGGCGCGGCGTGCCACGCACGAACAGCAGCACCAGCGCCATCAATACGATCGGCATGTAGGCGTTGCTGACAAAAGCCTCGCGCCAGCCAAACTGCTCGATCAGGTAGGGATTGATCTTGGGCAGCACTGCGCTGCCCAGGCTGGTGCCGACCAGGGCGATGCCGATTGCGAGGCCACGGTGTTTCACGAACCAGCTGGACACCAGGAATATCACCACCATCGACCCGGCGGACGACAGCGCAATCGCAAACAGCAGGTGAATCATGTAGACCTGCTTCAGCGCCACGCCCATCCAGTTCTGCACGTACAGGTAGCCGCCGCCGGCCGCCAGCAGCACGGCGATACCTAACGCGAGCGGCATGGCGATCTTCGGGAACAGCACGTGCAAGGCGATGACCACCATGGCCGCCAATCCGAGGATGGTGAGGGCGGCAATCACTTCGAGGATCGGCACCGGCCCGCCGTTAGCCAGCGCGGCGTAGCCGAAATAGCCGAGTGTCAGCAGCGACAGCCCGCCGATCAGCAGCCACTTGGGATTGAAGCGATCGATCAGCACGCCGGCAAACGGCGCGATCAGGCCGGAGACGCCCAGGTTGAGCAGGTCCCGGAACTTGAAGTCGCCGCGCGACCAGCCGAACTCATCGAGCAGCGACGGATCGTAAATCGTGATGCCGGTGGCGGTCATGCCGTTCGACAGGAACAGCGCCAGCATGCCGAAGATCGCGATCACCCACGGATAGATGCGTATTCCGCTGCTGGTTGGAGTCGGGCCGATCGTTGTCGCCATGGTGTCCCCTGGTCTTGTTATTGCGGCGCGCTGTCAGCGTAGCGCATTCCGGTACCGCGGCCAATCGAAAGCGGGCCCCGGATCGGTCTTGCGTCCCGGCGCAATGTCGGCATGGCCCACGATGCGGTCAGGCGCGATGGCGGGATAGGCGCTGCACAACGCCTTTGTTAGGGCGGCGAGTGTCGCGTACTGGCGCGCATCGTACGGCAGGTCATCGGTGCCTTCGAGCTCCACCCCGATGGAAAAATCGTTGCAGCCGCTGCGTCCGCCGAAACTCGAAGCACCGGCATGCCAGGCGCGGCTGCCCAGCGGCACGAACTGCACCAGGCTGCCGTCGCGGCGAATCAGCAGGTGCGATGAGACCCGCAGCGCCGCGATCTCGGCGAAATACGGGTGCGCGTCGGCGGGCAAATTACCGCAGAAAAATGCCTCAATCCTGCTGCCGCCGAACTCACCCGGTGGCAGGCTGATGCCATGTATGACCAGCAGGTCGGGCTCGACCGCCGGCGGGCGATCATCGAAATGCGGCGACAATACCTGGCGGGCTGAAACAACCAGCCCGGTGCGGGTGTCGATCGAAATCGTCGCGGTCATGCGTGTTCGATGATGCCACAATAGCGCGCTATTTATGACCACTGCCCACACGAACGCTTCGCTCATTGCGCGCGATCTGCGCGTGCTCTGGCACCCCTGCACGCAGATGAAGGACCACGAAGGCGAACTGCCTTTGCTGCCGATCAGGAGTGGCAGCGGCGCCTGGATCCGCGACTACGACGGCCGGCAATACCTCGATGCCATCGGCTCGTGGTGGGTCAATGTGCTTGGCCATGCGCATCCGGCGATCAACGCCGCGCTGCACGCCCAGCTCGATACGCTCGAGCACGTGATGTTCGCCGGATTCACGCATGAACCGGCGATCGCGCTGGCCGAGAAGCTGCTGGCCCTGGCGCCTCCCGGCCTAACAAAATGCTATTTCGCCGACAGCGGTTCGAACGCGATCGAAATCGCGTTGAAGATGAGTTATCACTTCTGGCAGAACAGCGGCAGGCCGCGCAAGACCCGCTTCATTACGCTCAGCAACAGCTACCACGGCGAAACCCTGGGCGCACTCGCGGTCGGCAGCGTCGAGTTGTACAAGTCCATATACCGGCCGCTGCTGATGGACGTGATCACCGCGCCGTCGCCCGACGCGTACGAGCGCCTGGCTGGAGAATCCGCCGCCGGCTGCGCTGCGCGCCAGGCACAGGCGCTCGAGGACCTGTTGCGGCAAAACGCCGACGAAGTCGCGGCCGTGATCCTGGAGCCGCTGGTGCAGTGCGCGGGCAACATGCGCATGTACGACGCATCGTATCTCAGCACGGTGCGCGCGCTGTGCGATCGGTATGGCGTGCACCTGATCGCCGATGAGATTGCGGTCGGCATGGGGCGCACCGGCCGCATGTTTGCCTGCGAACACGCCGGCATCACACCGGACTTCCTGTGCCTGTCCAAAGGACTGTCGGGCGGCTATCTGGCGCTGTCGGCGGTGCTGACAACCGAACCGGTGTATCGCGCGTTCTACGATGAGTACGCGAAATTGAACGGCTTCCTGCATTCCCACAGTTTCAGCGGCAATCCGCTGGCCTGCACCGCGGCGCTCGCGACGCTGGACGTATTCGCCGCGACCGACGTGCTGCGGACAGTGCGGCGTCTGTCTGATTCGCTCGCGGACAACATGGCGGTGTTTCGCTCGCATCCGCATGTCAGCGATGTCCGGCAGTGCGGCCTGATCGGCGCGATCGAATTTGTGCGCGAGCGCGCGACGCGCACGCCGTTTGACTGGCGTCAGCGGCGCAATCTGCGCATCTACCGGCACGCGCTGGAGCGCGGCGTGATCCTGCGACCGTTAGGTAACGTCATTTATTTCATGCCGCCCTACATCGTGACACCGGCTGAAATCGCGCTGATGTGCACCGTCGCGATGGAAGGCCTGGAGCTCGCGACATGCGACTGACGCGCTGCTACCTGCCCGGCAACTGGGCCGAGGGCACGACCACGTCATTGCCGCGCGAGCAGAGCGACCACCTGATCAAGGTGCTGCGCCTGCGCAGCGGCGCGGTCGTGGAAATATTCGACGGCGAAGGTCGCCGCTGGAACGCCACGCTCCGCGGCGCGGAGCGCGGCAGCCATCAACTGCAGATCGGCGCCGCGCTGGCCGACGAGCCCGAGCCGCGCCTGCAGCTGACGCTGCTGCAGGGCATTGCGCGCGGCGAGAAGATGGACTGGATCGTGCAGAAGGCGACCGAGCTCGGCGTCCACGCGATCCAGCCCCTGATAACCGAGTTCAGCGTGGTGCGCGTCGATGCGCGGCAATCCGAGCGCAAGACCGGACACTGGCTGGCGGTGGCGAGATCTGCCTGTGAACAATGCGGCCGCAGCCGCGTACCGATTGTCGGCACGCCGATTGAATTGCGCGAAATCACGAGCGCGGCGCCGAGGGCACCTGACACGCAGCGCTGGGTGCTGGATCCGGGCGCGAACGCCAGCCTGGTGCAGGCGGCTGAGCGACTGCGTGGACAGGATGCGATTCCCAGGGGACTGCAGATCGTCATTGGCCCGGAGGGTGGCCTGAGCGCGACGGAGCTGCAGCAGCTGGTCGCTGCCGGCGCAACACCACTGGCAATGGGTCCACGCATACTGCGCAGCGAAACCGCGGCGCTTGCGGCCCTGGCGCTGCTGCAGGGCCTGCTCGGCGACCTGCAAACCTGTTAGGCGGCCGCGGACGTTTCTTCGGCGATCTGCAGTTCGAGACGCTCGAGGTCAGGCACCAGCGGCGTTTCATTCATGAGCCGGACCCCGCACAGGGCCGGCATGCGATCGGAAATCACCCGCATCGGATCAGCCCGCAACACGTCGCTGCTGACCCGGACCAGCTGCGGAAAACCCTGTGACAACAGCCCGAAAGCCTGGCACTCGAGCTTGCGCATCAGTCCGTGGAACACCACGACACGCGAGCGCGTGCTGCCTGTGGGTATGGGCTGGCCGCACATACCCTCGAAGCTAACAACAGGAATCGAGCGGTTGTTCCAGGACAGCAGCCCGAGATACCACGGCGGCGCATCCGCCATCGGCGTCGGCTCGGCATAGGCGATCACTTCGGCGACACAGGAGCGCGGCGCCAGCAGGCGTCCTTCCGCGAGCGGGATCAGCATGCTGTAGATTTCGGTAACGCGTTCCGCCATGTCAGTCACCCGTGGAGCGCGTTGCGGCGCGCTCGGCCCGTCGTGTCAGCAGGGGTTCGATCGCTTCCAGCAACTGCGCCTCCTGGTAAGGTTTGCCGAGGTAGTCGTCGACGCCCAGCTCGATGGCGCGGGCCCGGTGTTTTTCGCCGACGCGCGACGTGATCATGATGATCGGAATATCCTGCAGGCGCGGATCGTTGCGAACCTGCGCCGCCACTTCGTAGCCATCCATGCGCGGCATTTCGATGTCGAGCAGGATGACGTCCGGCACGTTGTCTTTCATCATTTCCATCGCTTCAACGCCGTCGCGCGCGGTCAGGACCCGCAGGCCATTGCGCTCGAGCAGTCGCTGGGTCACGCGGCGCACGGTAATTGAATCGTCCACGACCAGCGCGACCGGACGCGTATCGGCCTTGTCGCGCGCCATGACAGGTTCGGTGCGGCCGCGCAGATCGGAACGCACCAGCGCCGCAACATCGAGAATGATGACGATACGGCCATCGCCGAGGATGGTGGCGCCCGAGATGCCGCGGATCGACGAAATCTGCGGCCCGACGCTCTTGACGACGATTTCGCGGCTGCCCACCAGTTCTTCGGCGACAATTGCGGTTGAATGATCGCCGGCGCGCACCAGCACGACCGGCAGCGTGACCTCGCTCGCGGAGGTCGGCGCGCTCTCCATGCCGACGAAGCTCGACAATTGCCGGAACCGATAGCTAACAGTTCCGTAGGTATAACTGGGCGCATCCTGGCCGAGATGGGACTCGATTTCCTCGCGCGGCAGCCGCACGACACCCTCGACCATGGGCAGCGGCAGCGCATAGTACTCATCGGCGGTTCGCACCACGAGCGCATGGGTGATGGCGAGCGTGAACGGCAGGCGGATCACGAAGCGCGTGCCCTCGCGCAGCCGGGTCTCCATGTGCAGCGCGCCGCCGAGCCGCTTGACCTCGTTGGCCACGACGTCCATGCCGACGCCGCGCCCCGCATTCTGCGTGACGCTGGCGGCCGTGGAAAATCCAGGCTCCAGCACCAGCTGCATCGCCTCGTTGTCCGAGATGGCCTGCCCGGGCTTCAACAGACCTAACGCGAGTGCCTTGTCACGGATCGCAGCGATATTCATGCCGCCGCCGTCATCGGTGATCTCGACGATCACTTCCGCACCTTCGCGCCGCAAGACCAGTTGTATGCGTCCTGCCGGACTCTTGCCGCGCCGCTCGCGCTCGGCCGGCATCTCGATGCCATGCACCACGGCGTTGCGCAGCATGTGCTCGAACGGCGGCAGCATGCGCTCGAGCACCTGCCGATCGATCTCTCCGGCGCCGCCCTCGATGGCGAGCTCGACCTTCTTGCCGGCTTCCTGCGCGGCCTGGCGCGTGAGCCTCGTCAGCCGCTGCGCATGCCGCTGGAACGGGACCATG
>DAIQQI010000376.1:0-3155 GCA_036786925.1 Steroidobacteraceae bacterium | reverse complement strand
CAGCGGCTGCATCTGCTGCAGCCTGGCCGACGGCTTCATGCTGGCGCTCAACCGGGTCAGTAGGCGCGCCGGTGAGATCGACCATATCATCGTCGAGGCGAGCGGCGTCTCCGACCCGGTCAAGATTGGCCAGTACGGCGCCATCCTGCGCCGAAAGCAGTCGTGCCGACAGCATGCTGGTTGCGCTACTGCGGCGCAGACTGCCCACTAACACGGCTTGCACACCTAACGTGCGAGCAAGCTGCTGCGGATCGGTATCGGCACCGAACCGCATCACCGATCCCCGGGAAATTACAGTGAGGCCCTCGATGCGCGACAGCGATTGAATCAATTCATCAGTCATGCCGTCCGCCAACCAGGGTTCCGCGCCGATCGTCTGCAGCGGCAGCACGGCCAACCGCCGAATGGGTTCGGCGCCGACCGCATTCGGCCTGGCACGATTGAACCAGTATCCGCCGGCCACCATCACTAACAGCAGCACTGCGGCCGCCGCCAACCCATAGCGACGCTGGCGCCACGAAGGCGGGTCAGCTGCAGGATTTGCCGTCGCCTGCACGGCGGCGACTGCGTGGTCGGCGGTTACGTCGCCAATAAAGTGATAGCCCTGCGCCCAACGCGTTTCCAGAAAGCGTGGCGAGTGTTCGGTGTCTTCCAGGGCCTTACGGATCGAACTGACGCAGCGAGTCAGCGCCTCTTCATACATATCTCCCGCGACCCAGAACTTTTCCAAGAGCTCGGACCGGGACACCAACCTTGGCCGTTCAGCAATCAGGTGCTCGAGTACGTCGAAAGGCCGCTTTGCGAGATGCACCAGCTCATGACCACGCCGGAGTTCCCGGGAGCTGCGGTCAAGTACGTAGTCTCCGAAGCGCCAGATTGGCTCGCCCGACCCTTGGTTCACATTTCTTTCAGGGTTTTTTCGCACATTAGTCAGGTGTCAATCGCTACGGTTGGCTCCAATGCCAACTGGCTTACAAAATACATTTGGGGATAAGCATGCGCAATACGCGCATTTACGTGCCCTTAGCTGCAATAGCCGCCGCTGCACTTAGCGGATCGGCATGCAACAGCGTCGTCGACGTGCCAGCAGGCGTAACGTCGCCAGCCCCACCCGGACCGGCAGTCGCGCGCAACGTAAGCGTCAATGGCGCAAGGATCGGCACTGCAGAGCTGCTGGACCTTGAACACCGCTACCGGCTGCGATTCGTCGATGGTGATTACTGGTATGACCCCAAGAGCGGCGCCTGCGGCGCGGTCGGGGGGCCGATCATGGCATTCATAATTCCAGGTCTGGCCCTGGGCGGTGAACTTGCTACCGATGTTTCCGCCGGCAACACCGGTGTCTTCATCAATGGACGCGAACTACCGCAGTACGACCTGGTCGCGCTAACGCGGTTGATCGGTTTCGTCGTGCCGGGACGCTACTTCCTGGACGGCAATGGCAACGCCGGTTTCGAGGGCGGCCCGCCACTCGCAAATCTGATCGCGGCGAGCCGCCAGGCACAGCAGTCCGGCGGCGCCGGCCGCTGGTACTCAACCCAGATCAACGCAACTGGCGGTCAATTAGCTGCTAACGGCTATGTCGTTGGCAGAGATGATTTCGGTAACAGCTGGGTATCTAACAAATAACACGTGTATGGCAAGGGGATATCGTATGAAGACTGCGCACAGAACCATTTACGCCACATTGTCCATGCTGATCGTTCTGGCGGGCGTGCCGCAGCCAGCCGCTGCTGACATCACCGCGCCCGATCCGAGTTTCGGTACTAACGGCAGGCTGCAGCTGCCGCTGACCGGCTCGAACTCCCCCAATGCAATTACACAACAGAGCGATGGCAAGCTGTTGGTCGCCGGCACCATGGACACAGCCGGGACCAATCAGGGCTTCGCTGCGCGGCTCAGCAGTGAGGGTGCAATCGACACTGGTTTTGCGACCAGCGGTATTTACACCCTGGATCTTGGCGTCGGCACCATTAATGGTCTTGCCCTGCAGGGCGACGGCAAAGTAGTGGCAGTCGGCAGCAGTGGATCCTCGTCGATCATGCGTGTGTTGCGTCTAAGCACCGTCGGCGCTCTTGACGTTAGCTTTGCTGGCGACGGCATTGCCGACATCACCGATCCCGCAGCGGCGGGTCCTACTGTTACCGCCGCCGCGGTTGCCATACAGCCGATCGATGGAAAAATCGTGGTGGCCGTCAATGCCAGTTCGTTTGGTGCTCCTGTTGCGGGTCCACTAACAGTGTTTCGCCTGAACAGCGACGGTACGCTGGATACCGGCTTCAATGCGGGAGGCGCGAACCCGGGGTTTGCGACCGCCGCGATCCGTACTTTTGACAAAGCTACCGCCGTAACCGTGCAGGGCGATGGCAAGATCGTGGTGGTCGGCAAGACCGACATCAGCGGGGCCTTTGGCTCCACGGCTGCAGATTTCGCGGCAGCGCGTTTCAACAGCGACGGGACGCTGGACACGACCTTCGATACCGACGGCAAGGTCAGTATCGATTTCTCTGCGTTTGCCGACGATGCACGGGCAGTGCTGGTGCAACCCGACGGTAAAATCGTGATCGCAGGAGGCGCAGGCAAGACTTCCACCGGCACCACCGATTGCGCGATGGTGCGGCTCAATACCGACGGCAGCCTGGATGCCGGGTTCGGTACCGGCGGCAAAGCCACGTATGTTCGCAACAGTCTGAGTATCTGCACGAGCATCGTGCGACTCTCGGACGGCAAGCTGAGTGGCGCAGGTATCTACCAGCCAAATATCGACAAGTACTTCCTGGCAATTCGTACGCTGGCCAACGGCCAGGACGACAATACCTTCAACACTCCGGTGCACTACCTGCAGGTCGTTTATCCGAACGCCAACTATCCGCTCGCCGGGCATGTTGTACAGGCCAGCGGCAAGATGGTGCTGGCGGGCGCCGTCGACCTCGTCTCGCCGCCCAACACCAAGCAGACCGGTCTGCTGCGATTGCAGACCACCGTCAACGCACCGAATGCGTTCACTTTTACGGATCAGTTCAACGTCGCCGTGTCGACGGTCATGACTTCAAATGTTATCACCGTCAGCGGACTGACCGCGGCCGCAACAGTCACCGTCAGCGGTGGCGAGTACCGGATCAATACCGGCGCCTTTACCGCCGCCCGCGATTGCC
>DAIQQI010000084.1:0-10447 GCA_036786925.1 Steroidobacteraceae bacterium | reverse complement strand
CAACGACTTCAACACGCCCCAGGCGCTCGCGGTGCTGCAGGGACTGGCCACGGAAATCAACATGTTGCGCACCGCCAACGACGCGGGCCGCGCCGGCGCGCTGGCGGCGGAATTGCGTTCGCTGGCAGGGGTGTTAGGCTTGCTGCAAGTGCCAGTTGAGGAGTGGTTCCGGCTGCGCAAGGCCGGCGATGGCGCGACCGGCACGGCGCTGGGCGCGGAGGAGATCGAGCGCCTGATCGTCGCGCGGCGCGACGCGCGCGCCGGCAAGGATTTTGCAGGAGCCGACCGTATTCGCCAGCAGCTCACCGATGCCGGTGTGGTGCTGGAAGACAAACCCGGTGGCCAGACGATCTGGCGGTACCGCTGACCTCCAAATTATTGGAAAGGACTCATATGCTACGCCGTCAATTTCTGAATTCGAGTTCCGTCCTCGCGCTGGGCGCAGCGGTGGCGCCACGTGTGTTGTTTGCCGCGGCCGCGGCGGGGCCGTTGCCGGACCTGCAGGCCGTGCGCGGCGATCGCTCACCGGTGACGATTCCGGGCGCGGTGCTCAAGGACCTGAAGGAGAGCCTGCGCGGGTCCCTGCTGTTGCCGCAGGACGCCGGTTACGACCAGGCGCGGCGGGTGCTCAACGCGTCGATCGATCGCCGCCCGGCGCTCGTTATCCAACCCAGCGGAGCGGCCGACGTGAGCATGGCCGTCTCGTTTGCCAACAGCCTGGGCTTGCTGGTGGCGGTCAAATGCGGTGGCCATAGCTTCTCCGGGCAGTCGACCTGCGATGGCGGCCTGCAGATCGACTTGAGCCCGATGCGCGGCGTGCAGGTGGATGCGCAGCGCCGACGCGCCTGGGTCGAAGGCGGTACGTTGTTAGGTGCGGTGGACCACGAAGCCATGGCCCAGGGCCTCGTGACACCGCTGGGCACGGTCTCGCATACGGGCGCCGGCGGTTTGACGACCGGCGGAGGATTTGGCCGCAAGGCGCGTATCCACGGCCTGGCGCTCGACAACGTGACCGCCGTCGATATCGTCACCGCCGATGGCAAGCTGCGTCGCGCCAGCCCGAAGGACAATCCGGACCTGTATTGGGCAGTGCGGGGCGGCGGCGGCAATTTCGGCATCGTGACCGCGTTCGAATTTCAACTGCACCCGGCCGAGCGCAAGGTGGTCGGTGGCAGTCTGGTGTTTCCGCTCGATCGTGCCCGCGACGTGCTGCGTGCCTATGCCGATTTCCTGCCCACGGCGCCGGACGAGTTGTACCTGGATTGCTGGGTCGTGTATCCGCCGGGCACGCCCGGCGTCTGCGGTTTCGACGCCTGCTACTCCGGGTCGGCGCAGGACGCCGAGCGCGTGCTGGCGCCGCTGCGCAAGCTCGGCACGCCGCTCAAAGACAGCCTCAAGTCTATGGACTATGTCGCCGTGCAGCGCTCGACCGATCAAACCGATGCGCGCAACCGTGGCGATTACACCAAGAATGGCTTCGTCACCGGCATCAACGAGCGGACCATCGACACGCTGCTGGCAGGCCTGCAGGGCGGCGCGAAGCGCACCACCGTCGCGTATTTCCAGCATTGTGGCGGCGCGATCGGGCGCGTGAAATCCGATGCGACCGCGTTTCCGCACCGTTTCGCGCTGGCTAACATGATGGTGATGACCCAGTGGGACGTCGCCGACGGCAACGTCGAGCCCATCGAGTGGTCCAGGACCTACTGGAAAACGCTGGAGGCCTTTACCCGCGGCTTCTACGTCAACGAAGTGGAAGGCAACGAAGGCGCGAGCAAGATGAACGCCAACTACCTCGGCAATTACGCGCGGCTGGCGGCCCTCAAGCGCAAGTACGACCCGACCAACCTGTTCCGGCTCAACGCCAACATCACGCCGGCGTAACGGCCTTGGGGACCTAACGCGACTGGCGGCGCACGCTGGCTTCCAGCGTGTTGCGCATCAGCATGGCGACGGTCATCGGACCGACGCCGCCGGGCACGGGACTGATCCAGCTGGCGCGTTCCCTCGCAGTGTCAAATTCGACGTCGCCGCACAGCCGGCCATCGGCGAGGCGATTCATGCCGACATCGACCACGATCGCGCCCGGCTTGATCCATTCGCCCTTGACCAAGCCCGGCTTACCGGCCGCCACGATCAGCACATCCGCCTGGGCGACATGGCCCGCGAGTTCCGTGGTGAAGCGGTGCGTCACCGTGACCGTCGCGCCCATCAGCAACAGTTCGAGCGACATCGGCCGGCCGACGATGTTGGACGCGCCGACCACGACACAGTGCTTGCCTAACAGGATCACGCCGACATGATCGAGCATGCGGATCACGCCATAGGGCGTGCAGGGGCGGATCAGCGGGTTGCGCTCGGCGAGCCGCCCGATGTTGTAGGGGTGGAATCCATCGACGTCCTTCGCGGGATCGATGCGCTCGACGATTTCGGTCTGCCGGATCTGCTCGGGCGCCGGCAACTGCACCAGGATGCCGTCCACGGTCTTGTCTTCATTCAGTTCATCGATGATCGACAGCAGTTCGATTTCCGAGGTCGACTGCGGCAGGTCGCGCGAGAATGACTCGATGCCGCATTCGGCACAGGCCGCGCGCTTGTTGCGCACATAGACCGCCGAGGCCGGGTTGTCGCCGACCTTGACGACTGCGAGCCCCGGCCGGCGGCCGCCCCGGGCCACGAGCGCATCGACCGCGGTTTTGACCTCGCTTTTGACAATTTTCGCGATCTTTTTGCCGTCAATAATCTGGGCTGTCATGGCCGCTATTCTGGCATGGGCGCGTCAAATTGACGTTGGTGGGAGTCCGCCCGTATGATGCGCCCCCCTTCGCCGGGATCCCTTTGGCGCTTGTCGACGGGGGCCGGTTCGGGGCATGGCGCAGTCTGGTAGCGCATCTGCTTTGGGAGCAGAGGGTCGCAGGTTCAAATCCTGCTGCCCCGACCATTTTGGGCATTTATTTGCGATAGGCTTTAGCGGCTCGAGCGCCCGTAGCTCAGTTGGATAGAGCAACGGCCTTCTAAGCCGTAGGTCGCAGGTTCGAGTCCTGCCGGGCGCGCCAAGCAAGTGCGAATGCGTGCGATGATGGAATTCGATGGTGGGCGTAGCTCAGCTGGTAGAGCCCCGGGTTGTGATCCCGGTTGTCGCGGGTTCGAGCCCCGTCGCTCACCCCATCGAATGTCAGACAAGAATACGGGCCGTTAGCTCAGCTGGTAGAGCAGGAGACTCTTAATCTCTTGGTCGTAGGTTCGATCCCTACACGGCCCACCAATTACCCGTTCCGTCGCAGTTCGCTAACGCGCTTCAACCAATTGTGAGAGCGGCACGACTTCGACTTTCTTTCCGAGCGGATAGCGCCGCTCGCCGGGGTAGGCAACTAACAATCGGTCGAGCTTCAGTGATTCCATCGCAACGCGCATCGATGCAGTCATGCTGGGCGCGTCCATGCGCTTGCACTCCACGCCGATACGCTTGCCCTTCACGAACAGCAACAAATCCAGTTCGGCGCCTCCGTGAGTCGCCCAGAAGTAGGTTTCATCGGGGCGCATGGCTTTGAGCACCTCTTCGATCGCGTAACCCTCCCACGAGGCGCCGACCTTGGGGTGGTGCTCGAGGCCGTGGGCATCCTGGACTCCCAGCAGTGCATGCAACATCCCACTGTCGCGCACGTAGACCTTGGGCGCCTTTACCTGCCGCTTGCTCAGGTTCTCAAACCACGGTGGCAGCTGGCGTGCCATGAATACACCGCTCATGAGGTCAAGATACCGGCGCACCGTGGATTCGTTCACGGCCAGCGCGCGCGCGAGTTCTGCGGCATTCCAGATCTGCCCGTGATAATGGGCCAGCATGTTCCAGAAGCGTCGCAGTGCAGCGGCAGGAATCTGTATGCCCATTTGCGGCAAATCGCGCTCCAGAAATGACTGGATGAACTGCTGCCGCCAGGCCAGCGAATCGGACTCGCTGCGGGCAGTGAATGCGTTTGGAAAGCCGCCCCGCAGCCAATGCCGCAATTGCGCCTTCGCGCCGAGATCGCTCAGGCGCAGCCCTTCCAGCTCCACGGTCTCCAGCCGGCCCGCCAGGGTTTCGGAGGATTGCCGCAGCAATTCGGGCGATGCGCTGCCGAGAATCAGAAACCGTGCCGGTAGTGGCCGGCGGTCGACCAGCACACGTAACAGCGGAAACAGTTCTGGCCGTCGCTGGATTTCATCGATGACGATAAGGCCCTTCAGTGGTCGCAATGCGGTATCCGGATCGCGCAGCCGCGCCAGACTTTGCGGGTCTTCGAGATCGAAATAGTTGAGGGACGCGCCGGGCACGAAACTTCGGGCCAGCGTGGTCTTGCCACACTGACGCGGTCCAAGCAGCGCCACGACGCGGCTGCGGCGCAGTGCCGTCCGCAGACGTGCGAGGTCGCCTTTGCGATTGATCATGGGCCGTCAGCCTACCATGAAAATCCCGCAGAGCCTGCGGGATTTTCAAGTTATAGGAAGGTCTTCCGGTGCAGTTCGCGGACTGCCGCATTCTGGCGGGGCCTCAGTGGGGGCCTTGCATTTGGCCGCCGAGTACCTTCAGCTATTCAGTAAGTGAGTGCGGTGGATACACGGCCCACCAATCCTTGCACCTCACCGCCGGCAATCTGTGATACCGGTCACACAGCCAGTTCAAGCTCGGACGCCTTGCGGCCGACAACCACTGCAGGAACCAGTCACCAACGGTCGGGAGAGTGCGCTATGTCCGTGGCATCCGCGAAACTGCGCGCGTTGCCGACCGTGGCCACGGTCGGCGCGCCGGGCATGCGCGACAAGGCGCGCAGCTCCGACGCTACGTTCGTGGGACCGCATTACGCGACCGCTGAGGCCCTGCTGGCGGCCGACGAGCTTGCCGATGCGGTGGTGCTGCAGACCCGCGACGCGGTCCTGCGCGAGCAGTCGCTCGCCCGGCTGCGCGGCGATGCGCGTTACGCGCTGCGGCCACTGCTGGTCGCCGCGGAAGCGCCGTTGCCGCCGGAGAGCCTGGCGGACGGCAACTATCTGTTGCCCGATGAGGCGTACCACAGGATTGCCGAAATCCGGGACCGAACGCTGACCTTGCCGTCCGGGTCGCTCGCGGATCCCGAAGCTCGCCTGATCGGCTACCTATACTCGCGTCCTGAAAAGCTGCTCGTGCCGCGCGCCGACTGGCGAGCGGAACGCCTGTACCGCTACCCGTTGCTCGAGGCTTTCGACAGTGGCGGTCCGGAGAGCTTCGAGTGGCTGCAGACGCTGCTGCGCCGTCGCCTGATCGAGCCGGTCCGGCTGGTCGATCGCATTCGCACCTGCTCTGGCTGCGGCGGCGCACACCTCAACTACATCGATCTGTGCGCGAGCTGCGGTCATCTCGACATTGAGGAGACGATCTTTCTGCATTGCTACACCTGCGGACACGTCGCGCCGCAGGAGGGCTATCTCGACGCCGATGGCCTCGGCTGTCCGAAATGCCAGGCGCGCCTGCGTCATATCGGGGTCGACTACGACCGCGCGCTGGAAACCTATTCCTGTCGCGCCTGCGCAGCGCGATTCGCGGACCCGGACATCAAGGCGCGCTGCCTGCAGTGCGATACCAGGCACGCGACCACGGATCTGCCTGAATTACGGGTGCAAGCCCACAAGTTGTCAGCGGCTGGCAGTCTCGCGGCGCGTACCGGCAATCTCGGCGACCTGTTCGCGCTGATCGATGACGCCAACGGCGCACATCCCGCGTACTTCGAGCGCATGCTCAACTGGTTGCTCGCGATGAGCACGCGCCATTCCGAAGTGCAATTCGGCGTGCTGTGTATCCAGCTCGGCAACCTGCGCGAACTGATCGACCGCACGTCCCGCGGCCGCGCCGTGCAGATCATGGACGGGTTCGCACGCCGGCTGCGCGAACTCATTCGCACGACGGACATACTGATGCGCAGCGACGAGCGCCATTGCTGGTTGCTGCTGCCACAGACTCCCGCCGCGGGTCTCGCGGTGCTCAAGAGCCGCGTCCAGGCCCTGCCGGACGCTGTCGCGTTGGATGGCGACCTGCGTCTCGAAGTGAAGGTCGCCGCCGTCGCGTCCGAAGAGCTTCGTGACCGGCGCGTCGCCGCCAGCGTGTTGATGGGCGAAATGCAGGGAGCGCTCGGATGATGTCCGACGACCTGCAGATTGCGTGGCTCACGGTGTCCCAGATGGTGCACGACTCGTGGAACTCCGAGTGGCGCGACGTCGCCATGCGGTTCTTTCCGTTCGTGATGCTGTTCGAGATGCCGGTGCAACTCGCGGTGATGCTGGGCGCGCTGCGCTACTGGTGGCGCAAGCGCAACGAACCCGCGCGCACGATTCAGTATGCGCCACGTGTCACCTGCATCATCACCTGCTACTCGGAAGGCGCGGACGTGCGCAAGACGATTGCGTCACTGACCGAGCAGTTCTACCCGGGCCCCATCGAGATGCTCGCGGTCGTCGATGGCGCGCACCGTAACCAGGCGACGACCGACGCCGTTCGCGTGATGCTTGCCGAGGTCAATCGTCGGCCGCTGCGGCGTCTGGAACTCGTCGCCAAGACGCAGCGCGGCGGCCGCGTGTCGAGCCTGAACCAGGGCCTCGCGCTTGCGAGCGGCGAGATTGTCCTCGCGCTCGATGGCGACACATCGTTCGACAACGACATGGTGCGCAACATCACGCGGCACTTCGCCGACCCGAACGTGGTCGCCGTATCCGGCAATCTGCGCGTCCGCAACGCGCTCAAGACCCTGGTCACGCGGCTGCAGGCGCTCGAGTACATGCTCTCGATCCACCTCAGCCGCACGGGCCTCGACCAGTTCAACGCGGTCAACAACGTGTCAGGCGCGTTCGGCGCCTTCCGGACCGATTTCGTGCGCAAGATCGGCGGCTGGGACTCAGGCACCGCGGAAGACCTCGACATCACGCTGCGCATCAAGAAGTACTTCCAGCGCCACCCGGGCCTGCGCATCCGTTTCGAACCCCGCGCCGTGGGCCATACCGACGCGCCCGAGAAGCTGTCGCAGTTCCTCAATCAGCGGCTGCGCTGGGATGGCGACCTGTCGTACCTGTACCTGCGCAAGTTCCGCCACTCGCTGCGGCCTGGCTTGTTAGGCTGGACGAACTTCGCGGCGCTGGTCTGGACCGGCTTCTTTTTCCAGCTGGCGCTGCCGTTCGTCGTGCTCGCCTACATGACTCTGGTGTTCTGGCTGTACGAGCCGGGTTACGTGCTGGGCGTGCTGGCGTTCATCTATCTGTTCTACTGGCTGCTCACGATCGCCATGTACGCGCAATACCTGGGCATGATCTCGGAACGCCGGCGCTACGACCTCGGCTTCTGGTGGGTGACGGCGCTGTTTCCGGCATTCGCATTCATGACGCGCACCTGGAATGCGCTCGCGACGCTGTCGGAAATGCTGCTGAAGTCCCATCTCGATTCCTCGATGGCACCCTGGTGGGTGCTGCGCAAGACAAAGTTCTGACATGCACTACCGAATTTTCCTCATCGCTCTGCTGGCATCCGTGGTCGCTCGCGGCGAGTCCCTGCCGGTCGCCGATTCGATTGCCACGTTCGAAGGGCGCTTGCGCGAATCGGTCACGTTTCGCGGCGCGCTGCCAGCCACCGGCCTGACGGCGGTCTCCCGGACAGGCCTGGCGAGGATCGCGCCCGGAGCTGCGCTGTTCGCCGGCACCTCGTTCGCGTCGGTCGACGAAGTCGTCGACGTAGGGCGCAGCCGTTCCTACGACCAGGCGGCGATTTCGGCGGGCGTCCGCATTCCGTTGCTTGGCAGCCGCTACCGTCAGCTCGTGGAACTCGACGATGTGGCGCTGGCGCAGGCGTCGGCCGAAGCGACGCTCGAGCTGCAACGGCGCGAGTTGTTAGCACAACTGCGCCAGGCCTACCTGCAGTACTGGTCCGCGAGCGAGCGGCGCGCGCTGGCTGACGAGTATCTCGTGGATCGTCCGGCGCTCGAACCGGTGCTGCTCCGGCGTACCGGCGCGGGCCTGCTGCTCGAGTCCGACCGCCGCGAGTTCATGGCGGGTTTCGAGAACGTCGCCACCGATCGCGCGCGCGCCGAAGCCGAGTTGCGCTCGGCCGAGAAGATCCTGGCCATGCTCACCGGCAGCCAGCCGGCCGCACGGCTCGCGTCCTACGTCGCGACGCCGCAGGCCTGTGCCTCCTTCGATGTCGATGCGCATCCCGAGGTCCGGGTCCTCACCGCACGCGCCACGCATCTCCAGCAGCGCGCCGCGTCGCCGACGTGGCGGCCCATCCAGTCGGAGCTGCGTGTCGGCTACAGCCGCAGCGCGGAAACCGCGACGGGCGCGCCGGGCAGTTCCGCGTTCATCAGCATGACCTTTGAGTACGCTTTCGGCACGGCTGCGACGGCCGCGCGCGGCGACTACCTGCAGCGCGACAGTGCCGCGCAGGCTCTGGCGTTGCGACGTCAGCAGCTGGCGCTCGAAATCGAGCGGCTGCGGGGTTCGGGCGCCGTGCTCGCCCAGGCGGTACAGCTCGCGCGCCAATCGCGCGAAGCCGCGGAAGCCAAACTGCGCGAGCGGTCGCTGCGCGCGGCGAAACTTGCCGGCGACGTGATCGAGCAGCGGCAACAGGCGCGCTACGCGTTCTATCGAGCAAGGTACGCCGAGCACATGGCGATGCGCGACCAGTTGGATTGGCACGTCGCCGCGACGGCCTTCGAGGACTCGGGCTGCCGCACGGATCCGGGTCGCGCCGGCACGATCGCGGCAGCGGGCGACGCCGACCAGGCTCGCGGCCTGTACGTGTGGTCAGGCGCGCCGTTGCTCGCCGCGCTTGATGATCCCGAAGCGCCGATCTGGCAGCGACTGCAGGCACTCAAGGTCCGGCGGCTGCTGTTGTCATTCTCGTCCGAGGAGCTGGCGGCATGGCAATCCGATCCGCGACGGCTCGGCGCCGCCATCGAAGCCCTGCATGCGCGCGGCTATGCGGTCGAGTGGCTGCTCGGCGAACCGACGTGGATGCTGCCGGCGCGGCGTGCCGCGCTGCTCGCGCACCTTGACGCATTCGCGGCCCTGCCATTCGATGCCCTGCACCTCGACCTCGAGCCGAATCAACTCGACGCGGCAGGGGGCGACGGGCGCGAGCACCTCGACAATCTGCTCGCCACGCTGCGCGCGGTGCGCGCCGCGACCCGGAATCCTGTCGGGCTCAGCATCCACCCGCGCTACATGACGATGCAAGTCGGCGGCGCGCCCTTCGGCGAGCAACTCGCGCGACTGGGCGTGCAGCCCACGCTGATGATCTACGTCGCCGACGCCGACCGTGTGCGCGCGATCGCCGAGCCGCTGCGCGCCCGTTGGCCCGGGCTCCCGCGGCGAGTCGCCGTGAGCGTCGAGTACGAGCTCGACAACGGCCACAGCGTCGCGCGCCTGTCGGCGGCGGCGCTCGAGTCGCATCTCGCGGCGCTCGAGCAGAACCTGCGCGACGCTGCTTTCCGCGGCCTGGTGCTGCAACCCTCGGCGCAGTGGCTGTATGCGACCGATGCGACACCGGGGCGACCATGAAGATTCGATTCGCACGCGAGGCGCGGAACAGTCCTGACGCAATCGCCGGTCTCAAGGTGCCGTACGCCGCGGCCAAGCGCAGCACGCCGCAATGGCGCTGGTACCTGATCCTGGCGGTCGTGGCGATGCCGGCGGTGATCATGGTGTTCGGCATGGTCGGCGGATTCCTGACGCGCAGCGCACAGGGCACGGTTGCGCTGGAGCAGATGGAAGTGCGCGCGCTGGCCGATGGCGTGATCGCGGATGTGAACGTCGAGCCAGGCGTCGTTGTCAAACTGGGCCACGAACTCGTGACGACGCGTCCGCCGGAGGCGGCTGGCATCAGCGCCGCGCGGGTCACGAGCGGCGAGCGCGATGCGGCCGCGGGATCGGGTGCGACGCTGCTCGCGCTCAAGGCGCGCACGCTGCGACTCGCGCAGGAGCGTCGCGACTCGGTCGCGAGCCTGGTCGCCGACGGGGCCGCGACCCGGGCCGAGCTGCGGGAAGCGGAGATTGCGCTCAACCAGGCGGCCGAGGCGTTTGTCGGTGCGCAACGCGCCGGCCCGCCACGACGCGGCGCCGCCGCGATCAGCGCGACCTACCTGCGCGAACGCAGTGGCGGTGGGCCCGTGACTGTCAATGCCGCGCCGTTCGCCGGGCAGGTACTGGATGTATTCGTTACGCCCGGCGAGGTCATTCGCGCCGGCGATCCGCTCGTCTTGTTAGGTCGAAACCAGGATCCCAAGGTAATCGCCTATGTCTCGCCGACGTTCGCCACCCGGGTGGCGCCAGGCACGGCCGCAACGATCCTGTTCGCGGACGGCACCCGCGCGGTCGCAAGCGTCTCGCAGCGCGCGCGCGTCACGCGGCGCATGCCCGCGGATCTCGTCGACAACTTCGGCATGCGTCCGATGATGGT
>DAIQQI010000083.1:0-10506 GCA_036786925.1 Steroidobacteraceae bacterium | reverse complement strand
CTTGTCTCGAATGCACGCTTCAATAGCGTAACCCGTGTCCGAAAGCACCCTGCACCTGGCAAATCTCTGCAGCGAACGAAGCCGCTCTCTCGAGGGAGCTTTCCATCAGCAGGGCCGGCCGCGCGCTGGTGTCGCCTTGGCCACCGACATAGGAAACCAGGAATCCGGTGATGAAAGCGTCTCCAGCACCCAGCGTGTCTGTGGGTGTCACCGTGCTGGGAATCCGTCTAAACCACGAGTGGCCGTCGAACAGGATGGCTTCGTGCGGACCTCGCGTGGCCACCGCGAGGGTACAGCCTCGGCTAACGGCCTTCGCGAGGAGATCCATGGTCGCCTCTTCGGCCCACTTGGCGCACGAGAAGAAACCCATGTCGACGTAACGGCAAAGGGTCAAGGCGTATTCGGCGTCGAAGTCATCCGAAAAGTCGTAGCTGACCAGGGGCTTCAGCGATTGCATGCGGGCAAGGTGCTCATCCACGTAGCTGTACGCGCTGGTATGCATGATCGAGAATGTTTGCAAATAGTCGAGATCGTCGAAAATGAAATCCATCGGCACCGACTTGCGGACGCCGCCCTGGTTTGACGAAACAAATACTCTCTCGCCGTGTTCGATGGTCAAGATGGCCCGGCCGTTGGGTCCGTCCGCACGGCGGCAATGGGAAGTATCCACGCCCATTTCGGCGAGCGTTCGTTGCACATGCCCCGCCGCGACATCATTGCCGAAGACGCCGAGATAGGCAGACTCGCAGCCCAACATTGACGCGTACACTGAGAAGTTGAGCGCGTTGCCGCCCGGAAACATGGTCCGAAGGTGCGCGTAGTCGTCGACGACATTGTCGCCGATACCGATAACCTTCAAGCTGTGGCCTCCGTAAGCGAAATCAATATTTCACTTTGCCCATGTAACGGCGCGTTTCCAGCGGGTGCTCACGAATCTTCGCTAGTGCTTCACGGTAATCACACATCACGCTGTAGAACAGGATCGGATTGAAGTAATCGACGACCGACTGCGGTAGCACGCCGATGCCGAGCTCTCGCGCGTCGACTACTTCATAATTCTGTGCGTAACGTTCCAGGAACTCTATGACCCGCTGATCAAGAGGGCGTGTGCGGCCTTCGTTCATCAGCACGATGAAATTCGTTTTCTTGTCCGTGATTTCGAAAGGCCCGTGAAAAAATTCACCGGAGTGAATGGCGCTCGCATGCAGCCACTGCATTTCCATCAACGAGCAGATCGCAAATCCATACGCGTGTCCGTAACTTGCACCGCTCGACAGAACATAGAACAACTTCTCGTTCCGATAGGTCTGCGCAAATGCCTCGACTCGTTTCCGCACCTTGCCGCGCGCTGCTGCGACGACAGCGTCGATTTGTTGCATGGCATCGCGAAAATCGCGGTAATGCGGATAACCGTCTGTGTGCTGCAAAATATCAAGACTCAGTGCCAGCGTGATCGCCATCGGATTGTTCTGGACACTCGACTCGGCGCCCCACTCGTATACAAAATTGCGATCCGCGAAAGCGGCAATCTCTGACGATTCATTGTGAGTCAGGGTCACCGTGAGCGAGCCCCGTGCCTTGGCAATTTTGGTCGCTGCTACGGACTCCGGGGTCCTGCCGCCGTGCGAGCAAACAATAACAATGGACCGATCTCCGAGCGCCTTCGGCACCGCATGAACGAACTCGTTGGCGGTATAGAGATCGGCGCGCAGGCGACGGCCTTCGTTCGCCAGAAGGAACCTGGCTGGGTACAGGTCTACCAGGGAGCCGCCACAGGCAACAAAAAATACTTCCGAGATCTGATTGCCACCCGCGGCCCGCGCCGCGAGGGCTTCACCCAAGGCACTGGCGTTCAAGGCGATGGAGTTCATAGGCCTTACAGAGCCTCGCAGTCTCGATTGTCTGACGCCGACTTCATCTGTTGCTCCCCATATGGTGCCACTCAACTCCGAGCCAGTTCGGCGAAGCGGATCTTCGACCTAAGGACCAAGAAACAGAGGTTACCTGATACTGAAAACCCGCGCGTCATAGCCATCGACGTGCCGGCTGACCTTGATGTCCTCCATCATTCTGCTCAATTGCCCACCGGCCGCAATGAGTACGCGAATCACTGAAATCACTGCCTGGCAGGTCGATCTGCCACTCAGCGCGTGGTTGAGTGGCGATCCCGAACAGGTCGGAGCGCTGGATGACCTGATCGGCCACTCCGTCACCGACCCGATCGCCGTCTGACGCTGCTAACATTCGTCACCAGATTTCATCACAAGGACTGATCATGACTCTTGGCAAGACACTGCGTAGCCTGTTCGCCGCCTCGCTGGTTGCCGCCGCCCTCGGCGCCGCCTTTGGCGCAGCGGCGGCCGGCAAGCCGCGCATCGAGCGCGAAGCGGACATCCCGCGCTTCAGTTACACCATCAAGCAGCCGCTGCTTGAAGTCGTGCGCGACAAGGCGCTGTTCGACGCCGCGACGGCGCCAATCCGCGCGGACATCAGCTCGGTCCTGTCCGGTTACGAGATTGCGGACAAGGCGGCGCAGCGGCAGATGATGCTGACGCTGCTGCAACTGGACTTCCTGGCCGGCAATTACGACGCGGCGCTGACAGGGGCTGAGGCCGTGCGCGCGCTGGAGGAAAAGCCCGCCGACAAACTGCTGTCGGGCCTGCGCCTGCGGGCCATGGCGGCGGCGGCGCGCGAAACCGGCGGCGTCAATACACCTGCCTACACGGCGGCCGTCGGGCGCATCATTCGCAAGGAGATCGATGGCTATCCCTTCGCCGTGATCGCCAACGATATCCGCAGCTACAAGGCGAGTGCGGAAACCATCGGCGAGGGTGGCATCCTGGGCAGCGTTAAGGATGTGTTGCAGGCCACGATGGACAAGACGGGCAGCCTGAGTTCCGACCTCGCACCCAGCCTGATCAACGCCCGTTATGCGCTGGAAACCCTGCTGCCGTTGAAGCAGACCCTGACCGACACCTACACCGCCTACCTGAAGGCTAACGAAGTCGCGAAGGCCGATATCTGGGCCAAACGTAATGTGACGCTGCCGGCGACGGGCGCCTACACGCCGGTGCGAGTGGCGGTCTGGGATTCCGGCATTGACACCTCCCTGTTCCCCAGGCAGTTGCTGAAGGACGCCAAAGGCAAGCCGGCACTGCTGGCCTTTGACTTGTATGCCAAGCCCAGCAACACCGAGTTGTTTCCGATCCCCAACGCGTTGCAACCCCGACTACCGACATTGCTGGCTCGCACCAAGGGCTTTTCCGACCTGCAGTCAAATATCGACAGTCCCGAAGCGAGTGCAGTCAAGCAGTTCATGTCGACCCTCAAGCCGGAAGAGTTCAAGCCGACGCTGGAAGAGCTTGGCCTTGCCGGCAACTATGTGCACGGCACGCACGTTGCCGGGATCGTCAGCGAGGGCAATCCCTGGGTGAAGCTGGCCATTGCGCGGATTTCGTTCGAGTACAAGCTAACGCCGGATCCCTGTCCGAGCAGGGAACTCGCTGAGCGCAGCGCCAGGGCCAACCACGCCTGGGTCGACTGGTTCAAGAAGAACCGGATCCGGGTGGTCAACATGAGCTGGGGTGGCACCATGAAGAGCAACGAGGATGTGCTCGAACGCTGTGGCATCGGCAAGACCCCGGAGGAACGCCAGAAACTGGCACGCGAGTATTTCGACATCGAAAAGAAAGCCTTGTACACCGCCTTTGCCAGCGCCCCGGACGTCCTGTTCATCACCGCCGCGGGCAACAGCAACTCGGACGCCAGCTTTGATGAAGCGATTCCTTCCAGCCTCTCGCTGCCCAATCTGCTAACAGTCGGCGCCGTGGACCAGGCCGGTGATGAAGCGCCGTTCACCAGCTACGGCCCGACAGTCGTGGTGCATGCCAACGGCTACCAGGTGGAAAGTTTCCTGCCGGGAGGGCAGCGTGTGGCGCTGTCGGGAACCTCGATGGCATCGCCTAACGTTGCGAACCTGGCGGCCAAGATGCTGGCGAAGAAACCGACGCTCAAGCCGGCCGAGGTGATTGCCATCATCCGCGAAACAGCCGACAAAACCGCCGATGGACGGCGCACGCTGATCAATCCGCAGAAGGCGATGGCGCAACTGCACTGACCAGCGACTCCGCTAGCGTCGCATGACCTGGGTACGGGGGGGCGTGTCGGGCGGTTCGGTATGATTTCAAGACCGCAACGCGGCATGGAGAAGGAAATGGCTTCACATATAGAACTTGCGCGCCAGGCCGGCAAGCTCATGTCAACCGCCGGCGGTTTCGAGACCTGGATGCAGTATGTCGACGGGTTCAAGCTTCGGCATTTCTGCGGCTTTGAACTGCTCAACGACGCGCGCGGGCGCTCTTGCCTCAAGGATTATCACCGCAAGGTCGTGGAGGCTGCCGTTGCCAACGGCTTCGGCATGATCAACGAGGGCCTGCACTATCGCGCAAGCCGTGACTGGGGCGAGCTCATCGGATTTTCGCGCGAGGCTCTTCGGGAGATCAACATTCGAGGCATCGAGTTCTACCGCGATTTCGCGCGGGAATATGCCAGCCCCGACACGCCGATGCTGGTCGGCGGCGTGATTGGCCCGCGGGGCGACGCCTACAACATCGGCCGCATGCCCGACGCGGCGGAGGCCGAGGACTACCATTCCGAGCAGATCCAGACGTTTCGCGCTGCCGGGGCCGACCAAGTCACGGCCATGACCTTCTCGAGTGTCGACGAAGCGATCGGTCTGGCCCGCGCCGCCAAGTCGGCGGACATGCCCGTCGTCATCTCGTTCCTCGTCGCCCGGGGCGGGCGGCTAAAGGGCGGCGAGACGCTGGAAGAGGCAATTTCGCGCGTTGATTCGGCCACCGGCGACGCGCCGGAGTACTACATGATCAACTGTACCCACCCGACCGAGTTCGAACCCGGCCTAACGCCCGGTGCTTGGACCGCACGCCTGGGCGGTTTCATGCCGAACGCGGTAGCCATGGAGACGCTGGACCTGTGCAAGCTCGGTCATCTTGAAGATGGCGACCCCGACGAACTGGGAGCCCAGATGGCCACGCTGGCCCGAAGGTTCCCGCACATCAACGTATGGGGTGGATGCTGTGGTACCGATGGCCGCCACATCGGCCAGATTACGCGACAGGTCAGGGAGGTCCGGAGCGAAGGGGCACCCGCACGAGGTGCAGGTCAAGAGAGTTGAGCGTGGCCGAGAGAAGTGAGTGCGAGTGACCTCGCATAGCTGAGGCTTTGAATTTTGAGCAGAGTTCGCTCAAGATTCTTAGGTATGTTGCAACGTACACATCACGGCGTTCGACGGCGATGATAACCCCGGCCTCGCGCCGGGGTTTTCGTTTGCGGCTCTCGTCGGGATGTTGCCGGCCGTATGATCGAGCCGGAGGGTAAATGGCGTTGGAACATTTCGACGTGCTTATCATTGGCGCCGGCCTGTCCGGCGTGGGCGCCGCCGTGCATCTGCATGAGCGCTGCCCGACCAAGCGCTACCTGATCCTCGAAGGCCGCCCCCGCATGGGCGGCACCTGGGACCTGTTCCGCTATCCCGGCATCCGCTCCGACAGCGACATGCATACGCTCGGCTACCGCTTCAAGCCCTGGCGCGCGGCGAAGGCGATCGCCGACGGCGCCTCGATCCTCAAGTACGTGAAAGAGACGGCCACCGAGTACGGCGTGGATGAGCACATCCGTTATGGGCACCTCGCAACGCGCGCTGACTGGTCGAGTGCGAATGCCTGCTGGAGCGTCGAGGCGCTGCGCAAGGACAGCGGCGAGTCCGCACGCTTCACCTGCCGCGTGCTGTACATGTGCAGCGGCTACTACAGCTACCGGCAGGGCTACACGCCGCAGTTCGAGGGCGCCCAGCGGTTCAAGGGTGTCGTCGTCCATCCGCAGCAATGGCCCGAAGACCTGGACTACCGGGGCAAGCAGGTGGTGGTGATCGGCTCCGGCGCGACCGCGATGACGCTGGTGCCGGCGATGGCGCAGGACGTTGCCCACATCGTCATGCTCCAGCGCTCGCCGACCTACGTCGTATCGCGTCCCGACACCGACGTCATCGCAAATGCCTTGCGTGCGGTGCTGCCCGGCCGCTGGGCCTACTGGATCACGCGCTGGAAGAACGTCGCGATGCAGCAGTTCGTGTATGGACGCTCGCGCACGAATCCCCAGGGATTGAAGCGCAGGCTCCTCGCCATGGTGCGCGCCGAGCTGCCGCCGGATTACGACGTGGAGACGCACTTCACGCCCAGTTACAACCCGTGGGATCAGCGCCTTTGCCTGTTGCCTAACGGCGATCTGTTCGCGGCGCTGCGTGCCGGCAAGGCATCGATCGTCACCGACCGCATCGCGCACTTCACCGAGCACGGAATCAAGCTGCAGTCCGGCCGCGAAATCGCGGCCGACATCATCGTGACTGCGACCGGTCTCAATCTCGTGGTGCTCGGCGAAATGCAATTCACCGTCGATGGCGCACCGGTCGACTTCGCGCGCACCTGGACCTACAAGGGCATGATGTATTCGGGCGTGCCGTCCCTCATCTGCACCTTCGGCTACATCAACGCCTCGTGGACCTTGCGAGCGGACCTGACCGCCGAATGGGTCTGCCGCCTCATCAACCACATGGACGAGACTGGCACGCGCCGGGTGACACCGCGATTGCGCACGACCGACATGGATATGCCGGCCCGCCCCTGGATCGAGGGCTTCTCATCCGGCTACGTACAGCGGGTCATGCACTGTTTACCGAAACAGGGCGACCGCGAGCCGTGGCTGAACCCGCAGAATTATTCGCGCGATCGAAAGATGATCCGTTCCGGCGAACTTGAGGATGGGGTACTCGCTTTCGAGGGCTAGCCGGCTGTTGAGAATGGCATCGCGCCCGCCCGTGGCCAGCGCTGTTCCGATTTGTCGAAGCGGTTGACTCGGACTCCAGACTCGCGTCGCTGGTGAATCAGTTTCCCGCAAGCAATCTATACTGCGACCATGAAATACGCACCGGCGCGCGCGACCTGCGTGCAGGCTTTACTTGCGGCCCTGCTAACGATCGCCGCCGCGGGTGCGCCGGCGGCCGATGCGGGCTTCCGCGGCTATTCGCTCGAGGAGACAACCCGGTTCCGCAATGACTGGACCTTGGAGAACTGGGACAACGGCGGAGCGCTGATGCGCTACGTGTTCCTCAACATGCCGGAATTCTTCAACCACTCGCTGATTCATCGGGGCGGCAGCGTGCGCGCACTCCCGGTGCAGCTGCGAGCCGATGTCGCGGCTGCGGTTACGGAAACGCGCGAGGGCAGGCTGCCGCTCGCCGCTTACGTGAACAAAGCTAACGTCAACGGTGTGATCGTTCTGCATCGTGGCGCCGTGGTGTTCGAGTCCTATCCGCGCATGCGCCCGCACGACACGCACCTGCTCATGTCGGTGTCGAAGGCGCTGGCGTCAACGCTGATCGCCGTTCTGGAGGATCGCGGGCTGATCGACACGACCAGGACCGTCGATTCCTACCTGCCCGAGCTCGGGCTCTCGGGGTGGAAGGGCGTTCCAGTGATCGACATTCTCGACATGGCCTCCGGTATCGGTTGCCTGGAGTCCGAGGAAGGCGCCTACGAGAACCCCGCGCGCTGCTACTACCAATACGAAGCATCGCTCGGCTGGCAGCCCGCGACTGCGGCAACAGTCGGCAGCACGCGAGCTTTTATCGCCGCGCTCCCGTCACACCGGCCCTCGGGCCAGGTCTACGAGTACACCTCGCCCGACACCTTCGTGCTGGGCTGGCTGGCCGAGCAGGTGACGGGACGAACCTATGCCGAGCTGCTGTCGCAGGAGATCTGGCAAAAGATGGGCGCCGAGTCCGATGCCCTGATCTCCGCGTCGCGTCAGGGTATGCCGGTCGTGCACGGCGGCGTTAGCACGACGCTGCGCGACCTGGCGCGTCTCGGCCTGTTGTTCACGCCGTCGGGACGCACTGGCACCGGCCCCGTGGTCTCTGATGCTTACCTGCAGAAGATCCAGCGCCAGGGCCGCCCCGAGATTTTCCGCGCAGCCCGCGACTCGAAGTCAAGTCGTCTCAATGGCGAAGCGCCGCTATACAACACCTACCAGTGGGACTTCGTAATGCCCGACGGCGATTTCTACAAGGGCGGTTACGGCGGGCAGGGGCTGTACGTCTCGCCGTCGCGTGACCTGGTCGTGGCCTACTTCGGCACCTTCGACCAAGGACCCGAGGACAATAACCAGATGGCGAGCGTTGCGCGGCAACTTGCCAGCTCGGGCCTGTTCAAACCGATCCCGCGGGCTGATCGCGACGAGCGACGGTAAAACGCGATGAATCTCCGCGAAACTCCTGGTCACCGCAGCTACGCTCTCACCGCCCGCGCACTCCACCGGTCAGCACGATGCGCATGGCCTGCTCGACGCTGAGTTCTGTGTGTTCGATGTCACTGCGCGGCAGGTAGACCGTGTAACCGCCGATCTGGTAGCTCATCGGCAGGTACACGGCCACCAGGTCGGCGCCGCCGCCAATGCCGAGTGACACGGCATGTTCCTGCGTGACAAATCCAATGACGCGACCGGGTCCGAAGGGCACGGTCACGACGCGCTCCAGATCACGCTTGCTGGTGCCGGTGTTGACCAGGCGCGTCATGTCGCGGATCGCGCCGTAGACGGTCTTGACCACCGGCACTCGCATCACCAGGCTCTCGCCGTAGCTGAGCAGTTTGTTCACCAGGAAGGCGTTGACGGCCAGGCCAATGGTGAACAGCAGCACGAATCCCAGGAGCAGACCCATGCCCGGCCAGTAGTTGACGTCGTCCACGACCCACTTCAACGGTCGCGAAAGCAGGGATTCGGCGCTGACGCCGAGCCAGTAGATGACATAGGCCGTCAGTCCAATCGGCAGGATGGTCACCAGTCCCTTGAGCAGGATGCGGTTGAAACGGCTGATCAGTCCGCGTCTGGCGTTGGCGGTCGGTGCGACGCTCATGTCATTCCCCTGGCTTCTCTAACAGGCGACTATTGTGTCAGACCGCCGGCGCCTCCTGACAGCATGCCTGCCATGTGCAAGTAAGCGGGCCTTCGCCCATTGGGCGCGACCTGCAGTCGTGTATTCTGCGGACCAGCAACTCGGACCATCAACAGGAGAAAATCATGGCTGGATCGCTGCTGTCGCGCAGGCAATTCACGGCGCTGGGCGCTGGGTTGAGTGTCGGTCTGCTGAAGCCTCCCGATGCCAGGGCCGTCGGCGGGGACGACCCGAAGATGGCACTGGTGACGCCGGCGGCCGACCCGCTGATCCACCTCAACTACAACGAAAGTCCTTACGGGCCGTCGCCCCGGGTCATGGCCGCCATGGCGCGCACGCCGTTGTCGGCGGCGCGTTATGCCGACGATAACGAGCCCGAGCTGGGTGCAGAGCTCGCACGGCTGCATCGCGTCAGGGCCGAGGGCATTGTGCTCGGGTGTGGGTCCACGGAGACGCTCAAGATCGCCGCGGAGGCCTTTCTCGGGTCCGGCAAACATGTGATCGCCGCGTTGCCGACCTTCGAGTCCATTTTCGATTTCGCCGGAATCACCCGGGCGCGTGCGCTGACGGTTCCGCTGACTGCCGATCATCGCCACGATCTCGAGCGGATGGCGCGGGTCTGCGCGGGGCGCAGCGGCATTGTCTACATCTGCAATCCTAACAATCCGACCGGCACGATCGTCACGCGCACGGAGCTGGAGCGGTTCATCGCCCGGGTGCCCCGTTCGATGATGGTGGTCATCGACGAGGCGTACCACGACTTCGTCGAGGATCCGCGCTATGCGAGCAGCGATGCGCTCATAGCCAGTGCGCCTAACGTCGTGGTGGTGCGCACCTTTTCCAAGATTCACGGACTGGCCGGCATGCGCCTGGGCTATTCATTGAGTTCACCGGCGATTGCGGCCGCGTTGCAGCGGCATCGCCTGCCGACCAACATCAACGCGGCGGTGCTGGATGCCGGCCTTGCCAGCCTGCGGGATCCGGCCTATCTCGAGGCGCAGCGCAAACGCTTCAACGACACCAAGCGCTGGCTGTGTGAGCAGCTCGAACGCGACGGCCGGCGTTATATCCCGTCGGAAACCAACTTCGTGATGACCGACACCGGCAGCGATGTCGGGCCTCTGGTAGATGCCTTCAAGGCGCGCGGCATGCTGGTCGGACGCCGTTTTCCGTCGATGTCGACCTGGCAGCGTGTGTCGATTGGCACGCCCGAGCAGATCGCCACATTTGTTGACCTGCTGCGCGAATTGTCGCCGGCCAGGCAAAAGGCGAGTGCTGCCTGATGGCACTGAAATTTGTTAGCACAGGTGTCATGGCAGTTATCCGCAGCCCCGCGGTCTGGACCGCGATGCTGTGCGCCAAGAAGGGCACCGAGGTCCGCCGCCTCTCGAAAGGGCTGCTGCCGGTGCTGGCGGTGGTCGGACCGATCGCCGTGCTGATCTTCATGGAGCCGGATCTGTCGGTCGCCGTCGCGGTCATGC